>DASPVS010000054.1:0-10816 GCA_035622235.1 Acidimicrobiales bacterium
GGACCCCGAGACGCTGATCGAGGAGCCATACGATCTCGCTGGGGTGCGCTCCTTGTTCGATGCCGCGGAACAGGCATACGAGGAGTCGCTCTCCACCTGATAGTCACGCTACCCCACCGTGGAACATCGATTGGTGACGCACAGAAAATGGTCTAGCTCAGCCAGGCAGATACCCTCTGGCGTGGCCTCTGTCATGAGAACCCAGTACGCCAAGTGTGGCGACCTAGACATCGCCTACCAGGTGCTCGGCGAAGGACCAGTTGACTTGTTGCTCTTCACAGGGACATTCATCCCTGTCAACTGTTTGGACGACGACCCCTCCATGGCGCGATTCCAGCGGCGGCTCGCATCATTCGCTCGGCTCTTGCGATTCGACATTCGTGGGGTCGGACTCTCCGACAGAGGTTCACCTTCATCTCCCCCGACCCAGAACGACTGGGTGCAAGACGCATTAGCGGTATTAGACGCCATTGGCTCGGAACACCCAGTAGTCCTTGCACCGTTGTTCGGTTCTCCGCTCGGTCTGAGACTCGCCGCACAGCATCCTGAGCGCATTGCCAAACTGATTCTTGTCAATGGCTTTGCCCGAGTTATCGAAGCTCCCGACTATCCCCAAGGCCTCTCACAAGGATATATCGACGAACTACGCGTCCTCACGCGCGAACCCGATGCAGTCGAGCAAGGGCTCGACCTTCTCGCTTTGTTCTCGCCGAGCGTGTCAGATGATCGAGCCTTTCGCTCATGGTGGGACCGCTCAGGAAACCTTGCGGCAACTCCGGCTATGGCTCAAGTGTTGGCAACCAAGATGTTCGAAACCGATGTTCGCGACATCCTGCCTCACGTTCACGCTCCGACGCTCATAATCCAGCGAACCGAGAATCCACTTCTGCACGCGCGTCATGGGACATATTTGGCCGAGCACCTCCCCGAGGCAAGGTTCATGCCGTTGCCGGGTACGGACCTCCTCTATTGGACGGGCGACACCCGAGCCATGCTGGATGAAATTGAAGAGTTCGTCACCGGCGTTCGTGGTGGATCGGGCGCCGAGCGGGCATTGTCCTCCGTCCTCTTTACCGACATCATCGCTTCGACCAATCGGGCGGTTCAGCTCGGTGACCAGAGCTGGCGAGACCTGCTCGATCGTCACGACACGACCGTGCGTGCCCTGATCGCTCGGTTCCGAGGGCAGGAGATAAAAACAGTCGGAGATGGCTTTCTAGCCACCTTCGACAGCCCAGGTAGAGCCGTGGAGTGTGCTCTGGCGATTCGAGAAGCCGTGAACACTCTGGGACTGGACATCCGAGCCGGTATCCACACCGGCGAGATCGAGATGCGGGGAGACGATGTCGCGGGTCTTGCGGTTCATATAGGCGCTCGGGTTTCTGCCCTCGCCGGAGCAAGTGAGGTCTTCGTCTCGTCCACTGTTCGAGATCTCCTCGTAGGGTCGAGGTTCGAGTTCGACGACCGTGGCGAGCACGAGCTCAAGGGCGTGCCTGGGACTTGGAGGATCTTTGCCGTGACCGTCTAGCACGGGCAACGCGCACACGTACGGACGCCACGAAACTCGAACTCGACTTGACCGTTCCTAGATTCGGAGGGCTCTTCTCTGCGTCAGGGTGCTTTGCCAACGATGCTCGCTGTGATCCAGTGCGAGGCCGACCTCAGGCTTTCAAGATGCACGACGCTGATATCCGCGCTACGGTCCAGTGAGGCGGTCGAACCCGGTCTGGTTATCGACTCCGGGGGTGGCGGACATGGCAAAACGGAGAACCGCTGACAGAGGTAGGTCTGCGGTCTTGGAGATCCTGGCGACGACGACTCTGCTCGTAGCCGGATCGAGCGGCTTTGTATTGGGAGAAGCCACGCTCGGTGCAACCCCTGCTTTGGCATCGGGAGGGGGGCCCGTCGCCTATGTGGTGAACTACGAGAGCAACTCGGTGACACCGATCGACGTTGCCACCAACACGGCAGGCACACCCATCACCGTTGGGACCAATCCTCGCCGGATCGCCATCACCCCGAACGGAGCGACGGCGTACGTCACCAATCTCGAAAGCAACAACGTCACTCCGATCGACATCGCAACCGACACTCCAGAAACGCCGATCCCTGTCGGAACCGAGCCTGTCGGGATCGCCATCACCCCGAACGGAGCCACCGCTTACGTGGCGAACGATGGAGATAACTCGGTAACGCCGATCGACCTCGCAACGAACACCACCGAGCCGCCCATTCCGGTTGGGGCGAATCCGCAGGCAATCGCCATCACGCCGAACGGAGCGACTGCGTACGTAGCGAGCACGGTCGACAACTCCGTAACACCGATCGACATCGCTACCAACACCCCCGGTACCCCAATAGCCGTAGGTAGCGGACCAATCGGGATCGCCATCACTCCGGACGGAGCAACGGCCTACGTGACAGATGGAACCGGTACGACGGTCACCCCGATAGACATCGCGACGGGTACTCCCGGCACTCCCATCACAGTGGGGAGCGAGCCACATACCATCGCGATCACCCCCGATGGCACAGAGGCCTACGTTGCAAACTTCGGAAGCAACTCGGTGACTCCGATCGAGCTGGCAACCAACACTCCCGGCACTCCCATCCCGGTAGGAAACGGAGCGCGTGGACTTGCCATCACCCCTGATGGGACGACGGCATATGTGACCAATTACTACGACGGGACAGTCACCCCGATAGACATCGCTACGAACACGGCCGAGACTCCGATAACGGTGGGAAGCGAACCAAACGAGGTCGCCATCACCCCCGACGAGGGACCACAGGCCCAACTGTCGGTAACCCCCGCGCCTGTGGGCAGTCCCTCCTCTTTCGACGCATCAGCATCCGTGGCGGGTTCGAGTCCAGTCACCTCGTATAACTGGAACTTCGGAGATGGGAATGTTGCCACGACAGATAGCGCCACGACGACGCACACCTATTCGAGCGCGGGTTCCTTCACTGCCACGGTGACAGAGACAGATTCTGTGGGCACATCCACGTCCCAGGTCTTTACAGGCCAGACCGTGAGCCGCAATGGCAGCGCTGCCGCTCAAGACTCGGACACCTTCAACATCGTGGCCTGCAGTGCCGGGGTGTCCTGCACTGCAAGTGTCTCAGGCGGTGGCCAGTCGTCTTCTGCTACTGGAACCTCGACAGCAGCGTCGTCGATGGCGATGTCCCAGGCGGCGGACTCACTCGATTGTGGGAAGAAGGACGACTACCAGACACAGGTCTCCACCCTTCAAGAATCAAGCACCTTCTCCTCCTCCGAGGACATAAGTGTCACGGTGGTCAAGTCCGATGAGAAGACAGCCAATGGAATCAAGGTTTGTTATCAGCCTGTAACGAGTGGCGCGACCAAGCCCAAGTTCTTGAAGCGCTGCTCATCAGCTGTGGCGGCTCCGTGCGTTGACTCGATCACCGAGTCCGGAGGATCGGTAACTGCCATTTTCGAAGTGCTCCCAGGCGATCCCCGCTTCTGGGTCGGAGGCAACGAGCTGGGCCTCAAGAGCTTCTCCCCAACCTCTGGACCGGTTGGCACAACGGTGAAGATTACGGGCGCCAGTCTCGGTTCCGTTACGGCTGTGGAATTCGGCGGCACCGAGGTGGCTAACACGAATGTGTCGGTTATCAAGTCGGGCAAGTCGCTCACGGTCACAGTGCCAGCTGGTGCGCAGTCGGGCGCGGTCCGCGTGGTCGGAGATGGAAGTGTCTTCACCTCTGAACTTCCGTTCACGGTCACCTGACGGTTCTCGATCTCGACTCTCGTTGAGTATCACTCAATGCTTGCGTTCTCGATCGCCTTAAGTAGGCGGTTCTGCTCTGTGCCGCATGAAACGCGCATCCGCACAAAGTCTTTCTCCGAAGCGAGCCTCACGTCGGCGAACAGGCCGGTGGGGTCTTCGTGAAAGTGGAGGAACGCCTTAGATCGGAGGTAGAAGACTCCTCGGCCTTTCTCCCGAAGGGCTGGCATCCGCCGGAGTTTGACCAGCAGCGGCTCCAAGCGGTCGAGTGCTTCTGGGCTTGCGTGTTTCATGAATCGAATGATGGCCGATCTGAGCTTGACACTGGTCCCGCCGCATTCACGAGTACGAGAGATTCCGATCTAACGACGCTTGGTTTGCCCAAGTAGTTCCCGGATGCGAAACAGCAGACCGTCGGATCCCGCCCCATGGAGCAACATTCCTCCGTCGACGACCAGGTTCTGGCCAGTTACGTAGCGCATCAGATCCGAGCAGAGTAGGACGACCACGTCAGCTACCTCCTCCGGCGATCCGATGCGACCCATTGGGATCTTGTTTAACTGGTGGTCCTGCATTCCAGGGATGAGCGTTAAAAAGTCGTGCGTCATCGCAGTGTGAATGGTCCCTGGCGACAAAGCATTGACTCGGATCGTTGGGGCGTATTCCAGAGCCGCTGTTGCTGTGAGGGCGATCACCCCGGCTTTCGCTGCGGCGTAAGGCCCTTCGCCATCCGAGGGTCGCACTCCGCTGATCGAAGCAGTGTTGACGATCCGGCCGTCGCCTGCCGCCATCATGATCGGTGCGACCGCCTTGATACCGTGGAAAACTCCCATGAGGTTCACTTCGATGATCCGTCGAAAGGTGCCTGGATCCATCTCCTCGAGCCCTTCACTGATCGAGACGCCGGCGTTGTTGTGAAGGATCGAAACGCCACCCATTAGGCGCTCAGCCTCGGCGACCGCGCCAGAGACCTGATCCCAATCGGCCACGTCGACCTCGAAAGAATGTCCAGCGATGTCGTCCGCCACGCGTGCAGCCGCATCTCCGTGCTGGTCGAAGATCGTGACCAACGCGCCTTCCTCGACCATTCGACGTGCTGTGCCTTCTCCCATCCCCGAGGCACCTCCGGTCACAATCGCGCGGTGTCCGTCAAGCAAGCCCATCTGACCCCTCCGTCCTTATCTCACCCAATCGGAGAGAAATCAAAGCAGCCGAGCGACCCGTCGTCAGGCGACGCCGGAGCATCGGGAACTGTGTCGCGACATCGCTGCTGCCGAGTCCCTGAACTGCTCTGTATTTGCGGGCCAAGATCCGGTTTGCCGCACTCGGTGACGACCGCATCGCTTCACCGGCCGAGGTGTTGGTGTCCGGAGCTGTCCCAATGCTCGTAGCGGGATCCGGCATCGCGTTTGGCAACCGGGGTGAGTACGAACTCGAGGGTGTCTCCCATGTCTGGAGGTTGTTCGCCGTGAAGGGCTGAGGCGCCAAGAAACACGCGGCGTAAGCTGCCTCGCCGTGGAATCTGGAAGTACCACTTTGGTGGTAGCCGATGCGGCTCTGCCTTCGACACTCCGCCAAGCGGTCCGGATCGAGTTCGGACGCGCGATTCACGCGCCCTACGAGGTGCCGATTGTCGTGGCCGTCAACGGCATCCTCATGTCGGTCTTGTGGTTCTTCTTGCCCGCTCACTGGAAGAACGTCTGTTCTCCGTCCATGGCACGCCGGCCTTTTCCATCGTGCTCGCAGGCTGGATGCTCTCGGACGTTCCGGCTACGAACGTCCTTGGACCCGATGCTTCCCGTGTGCTCGCATCCCTCGGTGACCCGACCATGTTCCGGCGGCTCCTTTATGCGAAAAACATCGTGCTGTGGACTCTCGTCGCACCGCTGTGCAGCGCCCCCGCCCTGGCGATCGGAATCAATGCGCATGATCTCACGGCCATGGTGATTTCGATCGTAGCCATCGCAGTCGTACCATTCGGTGCGCTTGGGTTCTCCGCTTGGGTCGGCATACGGTTCCCTATCACCCGATCCCACTCGCTGAGCGCTGGAAACATCGACGTCCCTGGCGACACATGATCGTTCGTTGGTTCGTCCTGGCGGTGACTCCTTACGTCCTCGTGCCAACGATCCTTGCCGTCTTGATTCTTCCATCCCTGGCCTTCTGGTCGGCCTTCGCGGAGAACGGGCTGAAGAGCAGGCTCTCGAACGGCGAATACGCGGCAGGGATCTTGATCGCGTGCGTCCTGGCGGTTGGCGGGTCGCTCGGCGGTCATCGGCTCGGCGCGCGCCTTGCCCGGCGTCGCCAGGTCGAACTCTCGCAATACCTGTCTGATTCGTCACGCGGATAGCCAGACTTGGAACAAATTGTGGCTTCGGCCCTCTGCTCGATGACGCTTCAGTTCGGCCGACCCTAAGTCCGATATCTATCTGAACGACTTGGTCACGAAGGGCTGAGGTTCGACGGGGGGGGTCGACCGAAATGGTTGCGAATCGCCGAGAGGTGGGGAATCTTCTCGTGGCGGTCGGTGGTGTGCTACTCGCGATTTCGGTCTTCCTGCCGTGGTACGCACTCACCCTCACCGCCACAGGGGTTGCCGAAGCTAAACAGGGCCTCAACAGCGTTGCCCAGTCATTCGGCAACTCCACGTTCAAGGGCTTGGTCAACGGTCTCGGGAGCAGCTTCGACACCCTCGTCGGGCATCGCGTGGCGACCCTGAGCGCTCATCAGGAGTTGAAGGTAATCAATCTGGTCCTGCTCGCGCTCGCCGCCATCGCTATTGTCGGTGCACTGGTGCGCTTGGCCGGTACGTCGCACTCTTCGCCGGCCCGCGGTCAACTTGCGTTGGTAGGGGCGCTCGCGACCGCATGTGTCCTATTTCGCATGTTCTCTCCTCCTGCGCCCGCAGATGCGGTCTTCTCCATTTCACTCACCTGGGGAATCTGGGTTGCACTGGGAAGCTCTCTGGCGGTAACCGTTGGCGACTTGTTGCCAAATCCACGCCCCGTCGGTAACGACGACTCTCTTCTTGCGAGAACCAACAACTTGGGCGGACGCGAAGGCAATCCGGGCTTCAGGAGATTCGAATCGATCAGCGCCGCGCCATCCTCAGGTGATGGGCTCGGTGCGCAAGCTATGTCGAAGCGAACATTGGCCGACGCGCCCCTTCCAGCTCTCGGACAGGTTGTACCTCTTGCTTCGAATCCTGAGGCGAGGTCAGACACGGGGGCGTGGGGTGCGCAAGGCGCCGTGCAGCCCGGACTTGCGGGTGGTCCGCCGGCGGGGTGGTACCCCACTCAGGACGGCCGGCAACGCTACTGGGACGGCGCATCATGGACCGATCATTACCATCCCGCGTGACTCGGTGGCCCAGCGAAATCATGGCTCGGTCGAGGGATACTCCGTAGTTGCGTTATAACCCTTCGTTCCAATAGCGAGCGCCAACGGACTTCTGAACTCTTCTCCAACCTTGAGACATTCCAGGGCGCGCTTGAAATCGTATCGTGGCGACCAGCCGAGTTCGGCTCGTGCTCGCTCGTTTATGTACACGCGGTCAATGTTCGGAAACATCTTCCAACCCAAGCTCGCATAGATGGCTTCGTACTGTCGAAACATACGGCGAACGACCGACGGCGCGTCATTCCGAAGCCGGTCGAGGTCATCACGAGCAAAAGGCGTCGTTGCGCTGATGACGTAGCGACCAAATCCGATAGTGCTTGCTCTATCGAGCGCCAGCAGGTGGGCGCTCACCACATCTTCGATCTCGACCCGGCGATACAACAGCTCGTTGACCTTGATATTCGCGTCCTCGTATTCGTTTCGAAGCGTTGGGTCGTCGTCCAGCTCAGGAAAGAATCTGGAGGTCCGCAGAACGATGCAGGGGAGGCCTTCGGCCACGTAGAACAGCTGAGCCAAGTCCTCGGCGGCTCTTTTCGTGACCCCATAGATGTTCTTCGGCTCGGGGAAAACGTCTTCGTCGATCCACGCGGCGGGCCTGCCCGGTGGTGGAGTCAGCGCTCGGCCGAAAAGACTCGTGGTGCTGGTCAAAACGAAGAACCGGACGTCTGCTTCGGCCGCTTCCTCTAAGAGGATGAGCGTGCCGGTCACATTCGTGTCCACGAACGCTTGACGTCCGTGAGTGTCGATGTGAGGTTTGTGGAGAGTGGCCGTATGAATAACGGCGTCGACTTCGGCCATGCAGGCCTTGATCGCAGAGCGCTCTGTGATCGACGCGACGACCTCAGTGGTCGGTGATGCAATCAGGTCGAGTCCCACAACTTCATGACCCTCTGAGGTAAGGACCCGGACGAGCGCCTCTCCCAGGTGACCGGAGCTTCCCGTGACTAGGACCGGCATGACTAGCGCCGGGCGGCGGCGGAGCTGCTAGTCGGACAGTTCCGTGTACGAGCCGGTGATGTTGAAGGCTGCCACGTTTGCTGGGCAGGCGGGGATGCTCGTCGCGAGGACTATCTTCGTGCCCGTATTGGGGGGAGCGCTGAACGAACCGGTGACAGCGGACCCCGGCGGCCCGTTGAGGGTAATCACCACCGGCGGACCAGCGGCCACAGTTCCAGCGAGTGCCGTGTAGGTCGATACCGAGGGTGCAATGGCGGTGGGGACCGCGTTCCAAGTGGTCTTGACCTTCACCGTCGCCGTGTCGATTGTCTCGAAATTGGCACAGCTGTTGGCGAACGCCGCAGCCTTGTATTTGCCGGCGCCAACGACGCTGGTCAAGGAATTGATGGTGTCACCGCTCGGTGAGGTCAGCACGCTACCGCAGCTCGCGGAGGGATTGACGGTGAACTTGATCTTGACAGCCTTGACGCTGGCGGTGCCCGTCGGGGTCAGCGGCGGGGTGAACGTCCCCTTCCCAGCCGAGAACTTGCAGCTCCCAAACCCCACCCCTAACGGCGCTGCGTAGGCCGTCCCACCGCTCGTGAACACGAGCAGCGAACTCAGTATCGAAAGGCTGCCCAGCACTAACAGGAGTTTCCGCATTGCCCGCCCTCTCCCGTCGCCAGCGCCGCCCTGACCTGACCAGGTGCGGTCGCGAAAGAGCTTTGCAGCTGCGATTGTCGCCGTCAACGGGCACATCCTGGGAGCAATAGAGCATCCACACGGGGCCGTTCCTGCTCGCATAGGCCCGCGGCACTACCCGAGCGACGATACTGACACCGCCGGGACATCCCGATTGCTTGGCAGGAGGTTACGACAGCGGCACACTGCCGGGGACATGTGAAGGGCCCCGCGAAGTAGTTCCTCCGCAGTCCTGTCGGGTGTTCGCTCCAGAGGGCAATCCATAGGGAATAACCCTCTGAAGCGAGACCCTTTTGGCCCCCCTAACCCGTCAGGCGACTCGGAGGAAAGCGAACCCGTCCGATCACCGAGGAAGCGAACGGGCAACCGATATTCAATAGAGCCTCAAGTTTGCGTCGTCTCACGTTTAGTCTCGGTGGCCCTCGACCCGGTGGGGCTTACCAAGTCCCAGACGAAGTTCCGAGTGTCAGACTCGAAAGGCCAGCAACACTCGCGCACGCTCCGGCGATAGCCGCCGGCCAGCCCGCGTCTGAGAGCGTTGCGTTCGGCGGCGGAGGGGCAGGGAATGAGCTACCTGCCGTAAGTGCGCCTCCAACGATCGCGATATCTGTCAGCCCAACCGCCCCGGTTACCGAAAAGGCCGGTGGCTGCTTCCACACCGTTGGTGCACCAGGTGGTGCCGTCCACGTCATCTTGAGCTTCGAGGCGGCGACCGGCGCCGGGAGCGGAGCTCCACTGAAGATAGTCGTGCAGTTGTTGGCACCCGGGAAGACGAATCCGAGCGTCCCGTTGATGGCGCCCAGCTCGATCGTTCCCGCGGTCGTTACGCACGGTTTCGCCGTGTTCCCGAGCGTGGCCACGATCTTCATCTTTTCTTTCGGGGACACACCCCCGTTCTTCAACGCAGGAGTGAAGTGGATGGTCCCCGACCAGTTACCGGAGCAGGTAACGCTTCCGGGAAGAATGGGAGAGGCGACCGCCGACTCTGAACCAACAGTCTCCGCCAGCAGCAGCGGCAAGGTGATGGCAGCGGCGATGGTTACGATCCGTCGAAACATTTTCGATCCGCCTTTTCAAGTTCGTTTGTCTGCAATGACCCACCACTTTCGACCATCAGAACGATCGCTGCAACTGTCTCCACACTGGCCGTCCCCTCGCATCACAGATTGTGAACTCTGTGCGTCGGACTGTGGCTAAGACCGCTTCCGCTCGCCAGACATTGCGCTCTCAACCTTCTGAAACGGCGATGTTGCTTGATAAGCGCATCGGTGCCTAGGTCGCGCACTTCAGACTGATGTCGACGCAAGGTCTGGCCTTTGCAGGCCTTCGTTATGCGACCTTTGCCCGTCATCTAAATCCGAAATCTGGCCCCCAATCTGAATCGCGTTCTATCTGTGTAATTGGAAGTCAGACGGGGTCGGGAGCTTCCCACGGTACGGTCGCAGAGACCCAGTGGGTGATCGGATCGGTCTGGTCGTTGCTGTGCAGGTGCCGGGGCGGTTGCGCAAACGTGGCATACGGCCGGCACCGCACGACGACGCGCTGTTCTTCGGCAGCCATGACTTCGACGAAAGGCCGGGCTTCTTCGCCGAGCGGCTCTCCCGACATCCGACCACCCACGGCCATCATGACGTCGACGACAACGTCCGGGTCGTGTTCGATGGTTGCCTCGGCGTAGACCTGGAGGTAGCTGAACGGCCAGCGCTCGTCGAGCACGCACAGACTGACCTTGGGGTCTCGCGCAACCGCCCGAGCCTTGCCGCGGGCGCCCATCGTGGAGACGAGAAGCTCGTCGTCGTCGGTCGGGATGTAATACACGACCGACATCGCGGGGCCATCGTGAAGGCGGTCGTAGCCGAACACGCAGGTACGGTGGGTACGAACAAACGTGCGGCGCTCCGAGGGCAGCAGGTCGCGATCGGTGGGAACGGTGAAGGGCTCGGGGGCGAGGGGAAGAAGCACTGTTGTCTCCTTAGGTTGTTGCTGTGAGGGCTCTCAGACGCATCGGTTTCGGATCCTGCCGATGC
>DASPVS010000055.1:0-11252 GCA_035622235.1 Acidimicrobiales bacterium
GCACGCTTTTCGCCGTACAGGGTTGGCCGTGGGCGGCCACATCGCCGTGTTGATGGAGAACAACCGCTTCTATCCCGAGGTCGCTTGGGCGGCTCAGCGTTCGGGGCTCTACTACACGGCCGTCAACTGGCATCTGCGAGCCGGCGAGGTGCAGCACATTCTGGATGACTCCGGTGCAACCGTCCTTGTGGCGTCTTCGTCGCTTGCGCCTTCGCTTTCCGCCCTGGACCTCTCCCGCATGACATTGTGCCTCGTGGTGGGAGGCGAACTCCCGGGTTTCGAGCGCTACGAGGACCACCTTCGCTCGCTTCCCGTGACCCCTGTGGAGGACGAGTGCGAAGGGCGCGAGATGCTCTACTCGTCGGGTACGACCGGCGTACCGAAAGGGGTGCGCAAGAGGCTTCCGGCCACTGCGGTAGGGGACCCGGCGGCCGCTCCTGTCCAGATCGCGATGGGTATGCAGCGCAGCGGTGCAGGGCCGGGCGCGGTGTACCTGTCACCCGCCCCGATGTACCACGCAGCCCCTCTCGTCTACTCGATGTCGATGCTTCGAGTAGGTGCAACCGTCGTCGTAATGGAGCATTTCGATCCCGCGCAATGCCTCGCAGCAATAGAGAAGTATCGCGTCACTCATGCTCAGTTCGTTCCAACGATGTTTGTCCGATTGCTCCGTCTCTCCGAAACCGAACGAGCCAGATATGACCTGTCGAGCCTGAAGTACGTTCTTCATGCCGCAGCCCCTTGTCCCGTCGACGTAAAAAGGCGGATGCTCGATTGGTGGGGTCCGATAATCCACGAGTACTACGCGGGTACCGAAGATATTGGTTCAACATGGATCACAGCGGAAGAGTGGCTGGCTCATCCGGGATCAGTGGGGAGGCCCCTTTCCCCGGCTCACATTCTCGGTCCCGACGGAATGGAGTGCGATCGTGGTGTCGAAGGCGTCGTCTACTTCGAGGGTGGCAGAGAGTTCGAGTACCACAACGACCCGAAAAAAACGGCGTCGGTAACCAATGAGCTTGGCTGGCGCACGCTCGGTGACGTGGGGTATCTCGACGACGACGGGTACCTCTACCTAACGGACCGACAGTCGCACATGATCATCTCGGGCGGCGTGAACATTTATCCGCGCGAAACCGAAGACGTGCTGTCCGCACATCCGGCCGTCGCCGATGTAGCGGTCATCGGAGTTCCGGACGACGAGATGGGCGAAGCGGTCAAAGCCGTTGTCGAGCTCCTCGAACCCGAGCGTGCGGGTCCGGAGCTCGAGGCGGAGCTGATTCAGTGGTGTCGGCGCGACCTCGCCACTTACAAATGTCCTCGCACTGTGGACTTCGTGAGCGAACTGCCCCGGGACCCCAATGGAAAGCTCTACAAGCGGAACCTAAAAGAGCGTTATTGGGAAGGCCACGAGACACGCGTCGTCTGACCGAGGTGGACATCTGACGCTTCTCTGGTTGGATCTTCCGCCTGGCCAGGTGAGTCAGCCCGCGCGGCAGAGAGCCGTCGTACATTAGAAGCGAGGCCTTGCGGTGGATCGGGTCGCTCAAGTGAGCGCGACCCGCCGTTTGAGATCTCGGAGGCCTCCAGATGTCGTTCGAGGGCCTTGAGGCGCTCGAGCCTCAGCGTCCTGTACGGCTCTAGCCAGCGGTCCACCTCCTCGAGTGGGGCTGGGCACAGCTCGTACCAACGCTGCTGTTTCTCCTGTCGAGCTCGTACCAGGCCTGCTTCCCTCAGGACCCTCAAATGCTTCGACGTTCCGGGTTGGGTGAGGCCGAGACGTTCCACCAGCTCTCCCACCGGACGCGGTCGTTCGAGAAGGAGGTCAAGTATTCGTCGCCGCGTCGGCTCCGCGACAACGTCGAATGTCGTCACCACTGCACAAGTATAGCGCTACGGACATATACGTGATCAGTCATACGTGTGCCGGCTGGCTCCACGAGCCCACCGACCACCCCCCTTTCGGTCCACCTAATCGCCCCTTTGCTTGAAATCACGACTTCCACTTCGACGTGACGGCCACACCGTTCAGAAGACGCGAGGTCCCTCGACCCCGGGCTTCCCAACGACGTCCGGAAACGTTGGGCTCAGTATCCGCCTCGACCACTTTCCCTTCCGTGTCGGTCGCACCTTCCGGCGAGTGTCCGAAGGCACACAACCGCAGGCCTCCGAGCACGAACTCTCGCGAAGACTCGAGGACGTCGGACGGTGAGGGGTCTTGCGACCCGGTGACCGGTGACGTCACGGAGCCGGTCGAGAGGTCCCGGTCAGGGCGTGACCAACACCCCTAATTTTGACCTTGTCGATCGGTTTTCTTTGCTATAGCCTCGATCGAAATACATGGGAATCAGGCCTTTTCCAGGCCAATGCTGGTACGGACGAGAGCGGTCCGGCGCAAGGGACGGAGAAAGATGCGAACCAAAGCTTTACTCACGACAGGTCGCGCTGTTGCCGCGTTGTTGGCGGTTGGAGGCATCGCGTTCACATATCTGACTGCCTCGTCGACTTCCGCTTCGGCACAGACCCTCGGAGGTACTGCGACCATAGCGAGTCCTAATGGCGACAATCCTCCCCTGTCGACGGGTGGCTCGGAGGCCGTCTTCACCGTCACCCTTCCCGCCCAAGCAGCTTGCTCAGAAGACACCGAAAATCACCAGTACCACGTTTTCAGCTATCTCTTGAAGGAAGGTGTCGCCGTCACTTCTGACAACTTCTCGAGCGGACTCCCGTCCGAGGGTCTCGGTCTTGTCGACGCAAGCGGTGATTATTACGGCCCGGCGAATACTGCCCCGGGTACAGGCGAGATAATCAACATCCCGAACGACTTCGAATGGGCTGGTCTTCTGAAGGTCGGAGAGACAGCTGCAGATCTCGATGGCGGCTCGACCGAGATCTGGAACACCGGTCTTGCCTGTGCGAATCCGAGCGGAACTGTCACCGACTATTGGAACTCACAGCTGGCGTTTGTGAAGAGCTCCAGCGATCCAAATGGATTCATTTGGTGGGCCCTTCCTGGTGAGCCGCCGACGGCACCCGCCCCACCGACGTCCCCAGCCGTGACATTTGCAAAGACGACCGCCACCGTTTCGTGGACGGCTCCGGTGTTGACGGGTGGTTCTGCGATCACTGGTTACGACGTCTACGACTCGACAACCAACCCGCCTTCCACTTCTGGCACGCCAAATGCGAAGGGCAAGAAGACGGCCAAGGATGCCAAGGTCAAGAAGCTCAAGGCGGGCGACACCTACTACTTCGTCGTCACCGCCGTCAACGCTCAGGGCCAATCGGCTGCCTCAGCAGTCGTCTCTGGAACGGTGCCCTGATCGAAAAAACGAATCCGATGGGTCAGGCATCGATAAACGAATGAAGGAAGTAACACTTTACGGGCTTAATGGCGAAATTTAGGGATTGAAGTTCCTGCAAGCGGCCTGTACATTCCAAAATTGAAGTTAATCAATAGACATTGTAGGAAATAGAGACGGACACTCAGGTTTGGGCCGTCGCCGAAGGGAGTTTGGATGAAGGCAGTTTCATCACGCAGAAGCGTTCGTGAGCGCTTCTCCATCAAAAGGCTCACGGTGCCTCGTGTGGTCGCCGGCCTAGCTCTCTCGAGCGGTCTGCTCGGCGTGGCCAGCCTGGCGACCAGTGGCGGGAGCGCTCAGGCCGACCCGGCTTCGACCTCAGCCTTCGTGGGCGTGGGGTCGGACACGACTCAGGACCTCTTTGCGGCCTACACCGGGGCATCCCCGGCTCCAGGGTTGGCGACCAACACCCAGTTCTACACGCCTCTCAACGCGGGGTCTGCCAACAACTGGCTGACGATCGCGTCGTTCGATGCAAATCCGGCAGGAGGCACGACTGTCGCTCCTGGATGCGTTACCACCAAATACGGTGGCAACTCGTACGACCGGCCGAACAGCAGCACGGCCGGGATCGCTGCCTTGGAGGACTCGATAACGGGCACTGACTTCGAGAACACGTCGGGCTCTTGCACCGGTGCGCCTGGTGAGAACGTCACAGGGCAGATCGACTTCGCCCGGTCCGCTCGCGGTCCCAAGACGACGACGAACAGCTCGTTGACCTTTATTCCCTACGCCCGTGACGCCCTCGGGTTCCTGTACTACTCACCTGGACAGGTGAACCCCGTGAGCTTGACCGAACAAGAGTTGAGCACGCTCTACTCGAGCGCATCGGGATCGGATGTCATAGGCGGGGTGACGGTGTACGCGTGCCTGACGATTTCGGGTTCCGTGCCAAGGAGCCAACTGGAGTCGGTCCTCGGAGTTACCGACGCGCAGGCGGCAGCCGCCGCAGCGGCAGCCGACGGCGGACTGTGCCCGAGCATCACCCAGAACAGCGGCAACGCTTTCTACTCGGCGGTGTCGGGGTTGACTTCTGGCTTCGGTGCGGTCATCCCGATCTCTTCCGGTGAATGGGAGTCGCAGTTCAACAACGTCGCTCTCGACCGAAGCAACCTCGCCCGCAGCGCAGGCGTCGACCTCGCCAGCATCACCAACAAAGGCGGCACCGTTCTGGGACAGCCCTACAACGTGGTGAGTGGCGTTGAGAAGCCCAACACCAACTACTATCAGGACTCCGCCTGGGGCTACAACCTCTTCACGGTTGTGCCGACGGCCAAGATCAACGGTGCGTTCGGATCGAGCGCCCCACTCGAGGCATTGTTCGGAGAAGTCGGATCTGCTGCGACCCCGGCCATTTGCGAAACGGGACCAGGGTCACCACAGGCCACGGCCAACCTCTTCGGGTTCGACAGCTTGACGTCTTCGGAAGGCACCTGCGGATCGACGGCTACCACCGGCAACAGCTGACCGCGCCTATAGACAGTTTTTGACCTTGTTCTTCAGATCCGTCGTTGTTGACAACGGTGGACGGGGCTCGAATGAGCCCCGTCCACCGTTTCGCATCACAAAGGGAGTGGTTCGTATTAGAAGGGGAGCGCAAAGTATGCGAGGAGGATGTAACGGACTTGTTTCGAGGTTGGTGGTCGTCTGTGCCTCCTCGGTCTTGATCTGCGCCTCTACAGCATTCCTATCCGCCGGCGCATGGGCCGACGTCTCGGTGGGAAAAGCAGAGATAACTCAACCCGGCAGTGACGCCCCTCTCAACTCCGGTGGCTCGGCGACTCAGTACGGTGTCCTTCTTCCCGCCGGTGCCGCCTGTTCAGGTGACACCCAGCACAAGCAGTACCACATCGACTCGTACTTGTTTCCGAAGAACGTTCTGCCCACATCGGTCAGTTTCAAGACAGGCCAGCCTGCTCAACTCGGATCGGACGGGCAATTCGGCTTCATCTCCGACGGTCAGTATGTGGGAGCTCTCAATACGGCTCCGTTCACCGGTGCGGTCGTCGGACTACCGCAGAGCTACACATGGACCCGTCTGACACCGAAGGACCTTTTTACCGAGGGGAAGAACACCTCGACCTGGAACGCCGGAATTGCGTGCGCAACCCCTGGCGGGGTGGTCACCAACTACTGGAATACCGAGATCGTCTTCAAAGCAAGTAGTTCCGATCCCGGCGGGTTCACCTGGTCCGTGACCAAGGCGGACGCGACCAGCCCTGGCTTCTCTCTTCCTGTCGGTGTCTGGCTCCTGATCGCAGCGGCCGTCCTCGCCCTCGTGGCGATCATCTTGAGCCGTCGCCAAGGAAAGAAAAACACGGGACAGCACAACGGACACCACGACGCACCACTGCAACGAAGTGAGGTGGGGTAGTGGTGATTCTCGACGCCCCACCGTTGTCGGCGGGAACGCCCCCGACCACGCGACGTCGCGTCATCCGATCCGTGTCGGAGAGCGGTGATCGGACGTTCCGCGCAATCACTTTGACGGGTGCTGTCGTCGTCATCGGAGTGATGCTGGGAATCGGGGTTTTCCTGGGACTCAAGGCCTGGCCGGCTCTCGTCGTCGCGAAATTTCGATTTCTCACGACGCAGGTCTGGGAACCGGACGACCACGTCTTCGGCATCGGCGGGGTTCTGCCGAACACAATCCTCATCGCGCTCGTGGCGCTTGCGGTGTCGATTCCGGTGTCCCTCGGCTTGTCACTCTTTATCTCCGAGATCGCCCCGAAGAGGCTTCAGCGGGCATTGATCCTCGTTGTCGACCTCATGGCGGCCGTGCCGAGCGTGGTCTATGCACTCTGGGGTTTCAATTACCTCCAGGGTCACACGATCGGCGTCTCACGCTTCCTTGCCACGTGGTTCGGATGGATTCCGATCTTCAGAGTGGTGGGTCCTGCGTCTGGCAACATCCTCGGTTCCTCGAATGCATTTACGGCCTCCACGTTCATCGTCGGACTGTGCGTTTCCCTTATGGTCATCCCCATCCAGTGCTCGGTGATGCGCGAAGCCTTTTCGCGGGCGCCTGTCGGGGAACGAGAGGCCGCATACGCCTTGGGAGGCACGCGTTGGGGGATGATCAGGACCGTCGTGCTTCCCTTCGGTCGGGGCGGGATCATCGGTGGGACGATGTTGGGTCTTGGTCGTGCACTGGGAGAGACGATCACTGTGCTTCTGATCATCTCGCCCGTTTACCGGATCAATTGGCACATTTTGCAGACCGGTGGCAACTCGATATCGGCATTGATCGGCGCGCTCTACGGTGACGCCTCGAAATTCGGCACGTCGGCATTGATGGCCGCCGGAGCCGCGTTGTTCATCTTGACGCTCGGGATAAATTTCGTGGCGTCCACGATCGTCGGTCGATCGCGCGCAGGGTCAGCGAGGCCGGTGTGAGCGTCACCGCCCTCGGGTTGGTCCCTAACGACGAGGACCGTTCTGCCGCGCCTCGATCCACGCCACGCAAGCGCGCGAGAAGCACTTTCATAGCTGTCAACGCGTTCGACCTTGTCGGCGCTGCAGTCGCCGGGTTTTCCATAACAATCCTCATTAGTCGCCTTACCGCTCTGTCGGGCCTCATCGGCCTGTTCTTTTTGGCGATGGGGCTGTTCCTGGTTACCTACACAGTTCTCGTATCGTTGCGCGAAGACGGAGTCGCAGTTCGTGACGCGGTCATGACCGTGTTTCTGGCTTGTGCCGCGCTCGTGGCGTTCGGAGCGCTCACACTCGTCATCGTGTATACGATCTGGAGAGGGCTGGCCGCTTTGCGGCACATCAACTTCTACGACCACGACCTATCGAGCGCCGGCCCCACCTCTCCCTTGACGAAAGGTGGCGTGGCTCATGCGCTCGTCGGGACCCTGTGGCAAGTCGGCATAGCTCTGGTTCTTTCCGCGCCTCTGGGGATCTTGACGGCGGTCTACCTCGATCAGAGTCGAAGCCGTTTCTCCAATTTTGTACGTACGGTCGTCAATGCGATGACGGCGTTGCCATCTATCCTGGCGGGTCTTTTCATCTATGCGTTCTGGATCCTCACCTTGGGCTTCCAGTTCTCCGGTCTCGCGGCGGGATTGGCGCTGACCGTCATGATGTTGCCGTACATAGTTCGAACGTCCGACCTGGTTCTGCGGCTGGTGCCGACCGAGCTGCGGGAGGCCTCGGAGGCACTCGGGGCGCCGAGGTGGCGCACGGTTTGGCACGTCGTGCTGCCAACGGCACGCTCCGGTCTCGTGACCTCTGTCATCCTCGGACTTGCCCGAGGTATAGGGGAGATTGCCCCGGTCTTGCTGGTGGCGGGTTACACCACTTATATGAATGCCGATCCGCTCCACGAGCCCCAGGTGTCCTTACCGCTCGTAGCGTTCAAGCTGGTTGCGTCCGGCATACCGACATATGCAGAGCGCGGGTACGGCGCCGCGGCGCTGCTCCTCCTTCTGATCCTCATCCTGTTCATCATCGCTCGCGTGATCGGAGGATTCGGCCCCGGTCACATGAGCGCAAGACAGCGGAGGCGGGCGCAGCGCGTTTCCAAGCGGTATCTGGCTCGAATCAAGTCTTCGATTGGACCGGATGCCGCAGCACCGGGGGGAATTCAATGAGGTTCTTCAGAAGTCTTTGGGTGTGGTTCACGGCAGCATTCACCGTCGCGGTCGTGGCGACTGGGGTGATCCTCGTCGCTCCGGCGAGTCCTGGAGGCGCCGACACCAGCTACGTGCCCATCTCGGGTGAGGGATCGACGTGGTCGGAGAACGCTCTCGATCAATGGATCGCTGATGTGCAGCAAGACGGAATGCGCATCAATTATGACGGCAACGGCTCCACCCAGGGGCGCCAGGCTTTCATAGCGGGTACGACCGATTTTGCGGCCTCGGACATACCGTTCCAGACCAACCCAGGTGACGGGTCCGCCCCCGAGACCCCCGTTCCCAACAGCTACGCGTATATGCCGATCACCGCGGGTGGAACCGTCTTCATGTACAACCTGAAGATCGACGGCAACCAGGTGACGAACCTCAGATTGTCCGGCGAGAACATAGCCAAGATCTTCTCCGGAGAGATAACGAACTGGGACGATCCGGCGATCGCCGCCGACAACCCGGCATTGAAATTGCCGAACGAGCCGATTGTTCCCGTAGTCCGTTCGGACGGCGCCGGTTCGTCCTTTGAGTTGTCAGAGTGGATGATCAGCCAGTACCCGTCGGTGTGGAATTCGTTCTGCCATGCGGCCGGCAGGGCCCCGGCATGCGGAGCGACTTCGTTCTGGCCCACGGTCTCCGGCATGATCGCACAGTCGGGTGACTTGGGCGTGGCGGGATACGTAGCGCAGAGCTACGCGGCGGGATCCATCGGATACGTGGAGTACTCGTATGCCTTGAACGCCCACTTCCCGGTGGTGAACATGCTCAACTCCGCCGGCTACTACACCGAGCCCACCCCGGAGAACGTGGCCGTTTCGTTGCTCCAGGCGCAGATCAACATGGACCAGAACAACGAGGCTGTATACCTGACGGAGAACCTGAGCAATGTGTACACAGACCCGGATCCTCGTACCTATCCGCTTTCGTCGTACAGCTACCTGATACTGCCGACGACGCTCCAGGGCCAGTTCTCCCTGGCCAAGGGCAAGACGCTGGGGGCGTTTTCCTACTATGCGATGTGTCAGGGCCAGCAGGAATCTGCTGGTCTGGGCTACTCACCGATGCCGATCAACCTGGTCGAAGCGAGCTTTCAGCAGATCACAAAGATTCCAGGTGTGAATGTCCAGGCGATAAACATTCAGAGCTGTAACAACCCGACGTTTACACCGAGTGGGCAGAATCTGTTGGCACTCGAAGCGCCTTATCCACCGGCCTGCGACAAGCAGGGCCCTACGCAGTGCACCAACGGGACCGGGGGCGCGTCGAACGTATCCACTCCGGTTTCAGGCTCGCAGTCCGCCGGAGTGACGATTCCCGGAGGGGTCAACCCGACTAGTGGCGCCACCGGCGGAGGGGGAACGGCTTCGTCATCAGGCGGGGGTTCTGGCGGAACAGTCGTTGGCGCGTCTGGGGTGAAGCGACGCGCCCAGGGTGACCAGGCACTCGAACAGATTCTCAACAGCGCAGCGTTCCCTGAACCGGCCACGGTGCCAGGCCACCGCGGATGGGGTTTGAACCAGCTTCTCGTGGCACTGGTTACCCTGGCCGTGGTCGGCGTCGTGGTGGTACCGGGACTGATCGCGCGCCGTGCGAAAAGACGCGAGCGATGAAGCAATTCGCCACGTCCCTCACGGCTCCGAGGTACCGATGGAGGTTGCGTCGCGTGTTGACGATGGCACCTCTTCTGTCGGTCTCCGTCGTCGCCCTGCTTCTGGCTCCGACGACAACCGGCGCACAAACGGTGCCCACCGCGGGTGAGCAGGGGACGAACACGGCGCTTCCGCTCACTTCTTCAGCCGTCACGGTCCACGGGCGCGGGAACTTCTCCGGCCTGAACATCACGGTCAATCAGACGAAGAACTTGGAGAACCAGGACATATCCGTTACGTGGACAGGAGGTCCGCTGACCGACGCTGCGCCGTTGACGTGGAACGGAACATTCGCCGACAACTACCTGCAGATGTTCGAGTGCTGGGGGGATCCGCAACCCGGCGACCCGCTCGACTCCGTTAATCCCGGACCGCCGCCGACCCAGTGCGAGATGGGCGGGGAGAGCGTCAACCCGACCAGCTCGTACCCGATAGGAAGCACTTACTACACCAACGCTTACACCCGGATAATGGACGACCCTGGGTGGAGCACCTACACCGAGGATCAGACCGATCCGGCGAACGATTGGACCGACCAGGCAACGGGACAGGAAGTTCAGCCCTTTGTGGACACGGTCAACAGCGGCCAACTCGTAGAACCGTTCGTTTCAGTGGACGGCACGATCGTCAACCAGCAGGACGACGGGAATTTCGCGAACACGAGTCCTCCCCAGCCCTTCTGGCTCAACCCTTACTTCAGCTTCAACACGACGAACGAGGTGGACTTCGCGCAGACCTATGGTGCGACGAGCGGCGGCACGGTGGGTCAACAGCAGTTTCAGGTCGACACCGGCCTCGAAGCCCCGGGGCTCGGTTGCGGGCAGGACTCCGAGACGCTGCCCGATGGCAAGACCGTCGTCCCGCAATGCTGGCTGGTGATCGTTCCGAGAGGGACAGCCCTTCAAGAGAACCCGTCCAACGTGAATGTTCCGCAGGTGTACACATCGCCTCTTTCACCCTCGGCGTGGGCGAACCGGATCGCGATACCCCTCTCTTTCAACCCCGTAGGTGGTTCGTGTTCGATCGGGGCCAACGAGACCCGCATCGAGGGAAACGAGCTCGCGGAGACAGCCGTGTCGAGTTGGCAACCGGCGCTTTGCGGGAAAGCAGGGGGTACGCAGTACAGCTACTCGAGCGTTTCGGACGATCTGGCGCGGGGCAACATCACGAACCCCACGTACGGAGCGGCCGGCATGTCAGTGTTCTCGGATCCGATCCCGACCGAGGAAACTGATCCCTCCAACCCCGTCGTCTACGCACCACTTACGCTCTCGGGAGTAGCTGTTGCGTTCAACATCGACCGGGTTCCCGGCACCGATGCCGACGGGGATCCTTACCCGTCTGAAGTTCCGTTGCAGGGGACTCCGGTCCAGAACATTTATCTCACTCCTCTGCTCGTGGCGAAGCTGCTCACCGAGTCGTACCAGGGTGAGTTCCAAGGTGAGCAGTACACCAAGCAGTCGCGGTCGTACGCGTGGGTAAAGAACAATCCGCCGAGTATCGTGGACGACCCGGACTTCTTGCAGTACAACCCGGAGTTCACCATGCTGCAAACGGGCCAGCAGCAGGCCGCGTCTACGCTGGTCGTCGAGGAGAGTTCGTCC
>DASPVS010000056.1:0-4549 GCA_035622235.1 Acidimicrobiales bacterium
TTTCCGCGGAAACATCGGTTTGACTCTGAATCGCCGTCGTGATCGAACTCGCTGAGACGAGCGAAGCTTCGCCGAACTCCGAGACGAGGAGAGCGTCCATCGCGTCGGCGTTGAGGTTTCCCAGCACCGGAGCCATCGGTACGAGAGGATTCGAACCACTTGGGGTTTGCACGCTCTCTTGATCGAGATCGCTTGCCCCAGTGGCAACGACGCCTGAATCAGGAAGAACCGGCTCTTCTGACAGCGCCATTACTGGAGCTTCGTTCGCTTGGGCTACGGACGATTCGGTTCCCGACGTTTGGGCTACCGAAGCTGAAGAAGGGGCGGCGGGAGCTGGAGGCGGCGGAAGCTCGACGTCGATGCCAGGTTGAGGAAAAACCCCGAGCGCCGAGTCGCCGGTCGGGATCTCGTTTGTGCTCTGTTGGTCTGAAAGAGGCGACCGTTGTTGTGAAAGAGGTGACTGAAAAACTGCCGCACTGGCACTGGCACTGGCACTGGCAGCCAGAGCGTCGTCCTGTGTCGGATCCCCGGCTCCAAGTTGGGCGGTTGCGGCGCCTTCGATGGCGGGCGTGTTGTCGCCCGAAAGTGCGTGTCGGACGATCCCGCCAAGCTCCTCGATGGAGCGAGCCAGAGCGATCTGGCTCTGCTGAACCTCAGTCAAGCGCTGGAGCAGTTCGTGCCAAAGTTCCGCCGACGAAAGCGCCATGGTACGAACGAGCTCGGCATTCGAGGGCGTGAAATCAGGCTGATGGCTCTCCACCGTCATCTCGGGCCTCTCTTCCAGGGGCCGGCGCGCGTCTTCCCTGGCAAACGCTACCGACGGGACATCGAAGAACTGGGCAGTGGTCTCAGTTAACTACCAACCGTAGTCGAGCAACCACTCTAAAGGAAGTCAAAACCAACAGGGATCGGCCCGCGCATCAGCCAGCTCGACCTCCAACGCTCGAGCGCGAACCCACGAAGGGTGAATCTGCGGTTTCGTAAGGGACCCGCCTTGAGATCAGGTGCGAGCGGCGCTTCGAAGTTCTTCGAGCGACAGCTCGCCCGTCGCCTCCCCTCCACATTGCGTGCAGTGTTCAACGTGGCGCCATGATCGCAAAAGCCTTGTGCCCTCGGGATTTAGCAGCACTACGAAGGACTCGGACACCGGATCGATGTCCAGCCCGAAATAAGGTCGCCAGCCCGTCGACGCCTGGTGGCTGTCGAGGTCGAGGCCTTTCAGGATGCGACGGAAGCGCATCCGCTCCGTGTCGAACAGCCAAGTGCTGTGACAGGACTCCAACACGAGCGGTTCCATGGCTCGTCATCCTTGTCTGCGCATAAGACAATCGCGGCGCGGCTGTGTTGCGATTCTGTAACGAATGGGTTTGGGGTGGCTACTGCGTCACTTTCAGTGGTCGGCTCGACCTCGCTAGGCCTTCAGCGCTCCCATGGCCGCAAGCACGGCCACGACCACGGCCGCTGCGACCACGATGAAGAGCACGCCCAACAAAGCAGGTGAGACACGCCTGGAACTAGCTGGTTCTTCGCGCGATCGCACCAACTCGCCAAGCGCAGCTTCGACGCCGTCGGGGTTGTCCGTAGGAACTACGAACCTGTGTGTTCGCAACGGCGTCGAAGCTTCGACGATGACAGCGATGTCACCCTCCGGAGTAACGGTCCGTTCGGTGGCAGACAGCTCGCCGATGTCATCCCAAGGAAGCACCGCCACCAGAGATCCGTCAGACTTGATCACGCACACCCCCAGTTCGTCGATCGACAAACCCAGACCCGGCACGGCGACTTCGCCGCTCGTGTCGGTCGTGATGAGGTACACGGGTTGAAGCCCGAGTCTTCCTTCTTCGATGCCTGGTTGCGCGGGAAAATCCAGCACACCGACTTCATGGCCGACCCCCGGGGTTGTCGCTGACGGAGGCTGAGGAGCCGCTATCGGAGGCTGAGGAGCCGGTATCGAGGGGCTCGGCGCCCAGGATCCGATGTCGTTCGATTGGATGTCAGTCACGGAAGCCCCTTCGCATCAACCAGACCACATTATGCGCGATCACCGTCACTTAGTGACGTCTTTACGGCAACCTTGGTCGTAAGCTGATTTTCCATGGACCGAGGTGACCTCGACCGATTGCTGCACGTACTCGCAGAGCTGGACGGATCGGACCTGCACATAAAGGCCGGGTCTCCTCCGCGAATGCGGGTGGACGGCTATCTGAGAACTCTCGACGACGAGCCACGTTTCACCGCTGACGAGACGCGGGCACTGGCCGAATCGATGATGCCGCCGCAGATCGTCGAGATCTTCCAGGAGAAGCGAGAGGCGGACTTCGCGTACAGCGTTCCCGGCTTGGGCCGTTTTCGCACCAACGCGTTCTTGCAGAGGTCGACGGTGGCACTCGCGATGCGCAGGGTCCGGACAAACGCGGCGACAATCGGCGAGCTCGGGTTGCCCGACGTCGTCCGTCGTCTCTCCGAAGAGCAGAGAGGTCTTGTGCTCGTCACCGGTCCGACAGGTTCGGGAAAGACGACTTCTCTCGCCGCGATGGTCGATCACATCAACCATCTACGCGCGTGCCACATCATCACGATCGAGGACCCCGTCGAGTATCTCCACCAAGACGACCTCGCTGCGATCGACCAACGCGAGATCGGGTTCGACACTGACAGTTTCACGACTGCGATGCGCGTCGTTCTGCGTCAGGACCCCGACGTGATTCTGATCGGTGAGATGCGCGACCCGGAGACCGTCTACACGGCGCTGACCGCGGCCGAGACCGGCCACCTCGTGTTCTCTACTCTCCACACGACGACGGCGACTGAGACTGTCAACCGGATCGTGGACTTCTTCCCTCCACACCAACAAGGACAGATCCGCGTCAGTCTCGCGAGTGCCCTCAAGGGGACGATCTGCCAACGCTTGATCCCGCGCTCGGACGGCAAGGGTCGGATTCCTGCGCTGGAGATCATGGTCGTAAACGGCCGTATCCAACAGGCAATTCTCGATCCTCTCCAGACATCGGACATCGACGAGGTGATCGTGGAGGGCGAGTACTACGGGATGCAGACCTTCGACCAGGCGCTCGCGAAATTGCTCCAACAGGGAATCATCGACCTCCGTGAGGCGATGAACTCGGCCTCGAACCCTCACGATTTGAAGATCATGCTCGAACGCATGGGTGTTGTACAGACCGGTCGCACAGGTTACGCGACAGCGTCATAGCTATGTGCCCGCGGTACCCGCCGCGACAGCCGTCAACAGAGCAACAGCGCACGCAATCGCGCACGCACGCAAGACCCACCCGCCGGTCACGCTCAGAGTGCGCGGCGTTCGAGCACGCAGCTTTCCGTCGCGGAAGTTCTTGTCGTCGCCGTTAGCGGTTCCAAGGGTTGCACGGTCGACGCTGTCGCCATTGCGCGACTCGATGAGCTGAACCGTAATCAGCGCTGCGGCGCACGCAAAAGCCCAGGCCGCCGAAGCGGTTGCGCCAAGCCACCCCACCCAAAGGCCCGCCGGCACCAGCGCAGAAGCCCATCGACGGTCGGTCGAACGCCGATCGATCGCACCGCGATCGGTCACTCGTGAGCCCCGATGATTCGAACCAAGTAGAAGTCCGGCCAATGCGCCGGCAGCACCGCCGATCAACGACGCAATCAGTTTCGACCAGTGCCCAGAACCTATGGCGGCACCCAGAAGCGCGACCGCCCCGAGCGCCGACCCGATAACAGCGATCCGCCCGGGAACCGCTTGTTCGTCCATTTCGATAAACCCGAGCGCGATGAGCGTCGAAGCCAGGAGACACATGCCGATGACCGCCCACTGCTCACCAAGTGACAGCGCTACTACGGCAAACGTCACGCCCGTCACGGCCTCCACCAACAAGTAGCGCGCCGATATGGGCTCATTGCAATGCCTGCACTTCCCGCGAAGCGCGAGCCAAGAAGCGATCGGAACGTTGTCGAACCACTTCACACCCTCTCCGCATCGCGGGCAGGAAGAGGGCGGGCTCGAAAGGGAGATGCCCCTCGGTACCCGGTAGACGACAACGTTCAAGAATGACCCGACTACCAGGCCCAACACGCCCGCCAGAACCACCACGGAAGCGGGACGCGCCAAAGCGGCCATGACATTGGGACGGTACCACCGAGCCCTCGAAAAGCGTTGCCACTGATTTCGGATGGAGCGAACACGGCTTCGGCTCAACCCGATTGCGAACCTCGCAAGTGAGCGTTCGCGGCGTCGTTCAATCCTGAGGACGAACCTGCCGATGGTCTTCACATGAGCGACGTGGACGCCGTTCGGCTCCTCGCGAGCGAATACAACCTCGAGTTCGTCGATCTGGAGCGCTACAATGTCGACCGCTCCACGTGCTCTGTCGTGCCTGAAGCTCTTGCTCGCAAGCATCGGGTCGTCCCGATAGGCCGTAAGTTCGGTGCGCCGGTGATAGCGATCTCAAATCCCGGTGACATCGTCGCTCTCGACACTCTCCGAGCCACGATCGGGCGCGAGTTCATCTCGGTGGTAGCGCTAGGGGAACAGATCGATTCGTGTCTGGAGCGT
>DASPVS010000057.1:0-15057 GCA_035622235.1 Acidimicrobiales bacterium
CTCTCCACTTGCCGCTCGTAGGTTCACCGAGAAGTTCGGGGTCACGGTCCTGAACGGCTACGGCCAAGCAGAGATCGGCGAAGTCATCGGGTGGACGGCAGCAGACGCACGCGAGCACCCCGAGAAACTCGGAGCCGTCGGCAAGCCTCATCCCGGCGTCGAGATCAAAGTCGTGGGACTGGACGGTTGGGTCGCAAACCCGGACGATCCAGGTGAGTTGCTCGTGCGACCGCCGAGTCGAGCTGCCGGATACGCGGACGGAACCGAGCTCGACGAACGGATCGACGAAGACGGATATGTGAGAACGGGCGATGTTGCGCGCATCGACCCAGAGGGATTCGTCTGGATCGAGGGACGCCTGGGTGACGTTATAAACCGGGGGGGTCACAAGGTGTTCCCGGCGCAGGTAGAGGAGGTCCTTCTCTTGTCCCCCGACGTCGACGAAGCAGCGGTCGTCGCGTTCCCGGACGAGCGTCTCGGAGAAGTCCCTGTTGCTTTCGTCGTTGGGAACGGAACGGAAAAGTCGTTGGAAGATCTTTGCCGACAGTACCTGGTTCCGTACAAAGTCCCGGTAGCATTCCACTTCGTCCAATCACTTCCGCGAAACGAGGCGGGAAAACTCTTGCGCCAGCAGGTGCTCGACGAATAAGGCGACTACCAGAAGGTCAGCCGGCTCAAGAGCTCAGGTCTCGATCGACGTCGCGGTCAGGATCGAGGTCGAGGTCGCCGAATGCGCCGTCAATGCGCAGTCCGTCGACGAGCTCCGGTGCGTATCCAAGGACTTCGCGAAGGATCTCCGCTGTGTGCTCTCCAACGCGTGGTGCTTTACGCATCCTTGGCAATTGCTCCCCCACAAGGTGAACGGGAAGCGGCATTAGATCCGCGCCAGCCTCTTCGGCCGGTTCGAACGGCAGACGGTAGGCGAATTGTTCGTCGGAGAGGATCGACTTAGCGTCGTTGACCGGGCAGATCGGCGTGTTGACCCTGTTGGCAAACTCGAGCCACTCAGCCGTGGTCCGAGTGGCGAAGATCTCCTCGAGCTCTGCACGCAGAACGTCGTTGCCACGCGCATGGTCTGCGTATCTCTCGCCGGGATAGCGGCTGAACAGGTCTGTTCGCCCGATTCCAGAGCAGAAATTCCGCCAGAACTCTCTTTCGGACGCCATGAAAAGGACCATGCCATCACGACTGCGGTAAAACTGATACCTCACGGCATCTTCCATCCCGGCAAGACCGGGAGCACGTCGCACTCCTCGATCGGATGGATTTCCGGTGACGTGGTCGGCAGGGCGCGTATATGCCTTTTCGCCTTCGATAGCGAGCCAGTTCGTGATTGCGGCCGCGTCTGTTTGCGCCACGTCGATCACAGCACCCTGACCGCGCGCACGCGCACGTATCAGTGCTGCCATAACAGCTGCCGCCGCCCATACAGGGGCGGTGCGAGTCCCCACCGGTGTCCCATCTGCTATGTAAGGCCGGCCTTCTTCGTCGAACTGCGGACGAGCGACACCAGCCCACGCGTCATAGGCGACACCATGGCTCGGCAGATCGCGATAAGGGCCGTCGACCCCGTAACCAGAAAGAGTTACGAAGATAAGCCGCGGGTTCTCGCGGTGAAGCTCGTGGGGCCCTATTCCCTTTCGTTCGAGCGCGCCAGGCCGCATGCCCTCTATCACCACGTCGGCAGATCGAGCGAGGTCGACGAACACGGCCTTCCCGGCTGCGTTATTTAGGTCGAGTGCGATACTGCGCTTGCCACGATTGACGTGCCAGTGGAGCAGGGAGACACCGTCAACGAATGGCCATGCCATCTGACGAACGTAGTCACCCTGACCGGGTTGCTCGACCTTGATCACGTCTGCGCCGAATCCCGCCAATACCATCCCGAGGGTTCCGGGTTCGAGCATCGAGCACTCAACGACGCGCAGACCTTCGAGAAACGGTGACGACTCGCTCATCCTTCCCACGCTTCTGTGCGATCAGAACGACTTGGCTGCCGACCAGTTCGCAAGGGCGATAACGCCGAATCGACCAGTAAGATACGTTCGAATCCTTCGGTCGTTTCGATATGTCTACTCTGCCAGTGCGTCCCGACAGGATCGGTCGCTACGGAAGCCTCGTACTCCGCCCACTGGTCCCAACCGGGTATGGCCCACAGGAAGATGCACTCGGAGTCGTCGCGCAACGCCGTTCGCCATGCGCCGATCAGGTTCCAGCCGTATCGCTCGAGTTCGGGGACAGCCTCCTCGCGCGCTAATTCGAGGTGGGACGCGCTCGTGCCAGGCGACACCTTGACCGTTTCATGCGCATAGAGCGGGGCGCCGACGTCCTCGCTGCAAGCCTCTTCGATGGTCATCATCCAAGGCGCTGGAACAAGAAGTCGATCCAATCCGCCCGAGCGAAGCGAAGCTGCCGCAGCCCACCAGGCATGAAGCTTTGGGTCCTGCAGATCACGGTGAGAGAGCTCGTGACTGAGGGAGCGAGCCAAACCCTGAAACCCTTCTTCTTCCCAGATATTCACTACCTGGGGCCATCTGCTCGTGCTTCCCACGACACCCCAAACTCCATAACAGAGCTGTTTTCGATCCTCTTGAGCAGCGGGACTCCAGTTCGCCGTCATGTGGTACATGTACCGGCCGCGGTTATGTCCGACGATGTCGATGATTTCGTGGATGTATATTTTTTGGTTCACGACGCTCACGATGCTGACGGCGCTCAGATGCTCAGATGCTCAGATGCTCAGATGCTCAGATGCTTCTTCGGACCTTTCGGCGAGATCCGCTCGCCGAGTCGACGTCAAGCGATGACAGCTTCAGCTTCAAACAAACCGCGCTCTTTGAACAATTGAGCCACCCGCTCGCCGACGCGCCGCATCATCTTGCCGTACTCTTCAGCTGCTCTGGAACCGTCACCCCGCTTCATGGCTCGGACAATCGCAGCCAGTCCTTTGCGTTCAATATCGACGGCCGCCGGAACGGCTGCGAAGAAGTTGCCAGGAACGAGAGCCGACATTGCACGCAAAGCCACGTTTATGCGAGGCGACGCCGCCGAATCGACTATCTCGCCGTGAAAGGCTATCGAGAGACGCTGCATATCCTCGGGATCCGATGCCTTTCGGAATTCCTCCAGAATCAACTTCAAGTTTCCGACGAGGTCCTCCTTGGAGCGGGCGAGGGCGCGCTGGGCCGCGAAGCCATATATCAATCCAAAGAGTTCGTAGTGGTCGACGACCGCGCGTTCGTCAAGGGCGTTTATGAACGCACCGCGGTGCATTTCGATCGTCACCCATCCTTCACGCTCGAGAATGATCAGCGCCTCGCGCACAGGAATCCTGCTAACCCCAAGATCGTTCGCGATCGCATCTTGTGGAACCCTCATGCCCGGACGCAGAGTCCCTTCGAAGATGAGGCGACGAATGTAAAGAGCGATGTGCTCGCTGCTGCTCGTTCGCACGATCCGGGACGACGAGGCACTCCCGTGACTACTATCGCCGTCTCTTCGCCCCCCCAGATCCGACACCCTGCCTGGGCCGATTCCTCCCGGAGCCATCCCAATATCTTATGCAAAATCGACCAACCCTCCTGCTGTTACTCGCCGTCTCGGGATCGTTTTCGGCGTCTGGTTCGCCAGGCGAGGCCTCGCTGAAGGAAGATATGATCTAATATGCGATTTGGGACCGAGCCGCTGGGGTCTCATGCCTGGTGAGGGGACGATCTCCGACGAAGCAGTCGAGCGTCTCAAGGCGCGTATCGGGATTGCCGAACCGCATCCGCTGCCACCTCATTACTTTCGGCCGGGACCTGACGCATTCCGCAACGTCTCAATCGCCTACGGAGACGACAACCCTCTCTGGTGTGACGCGGAGTACGCAGCAAGAACGTGCTGGCAGGGCCTCATAGCCCCTCCTCCTCTGGTCGGAGGAGACACTTTGATAGGCGAAGATGAAGTAACGGAACTGCCCGAAGATCAGCGGGAATTGATGAGAGGCGATCCACTTCGTGGCGTGCATGCCTTCTATTCGGCCAGCGCTCGCGAGTGGTGGGCGCCTTTGCGGCCAGACAAGCGCGTCTGGCGCCGAAACGCCTTGGTGGGTGTACTGGACAAGCCGAGCGAGTTCGCCGAGCGAGCGGTCCACGAATGGACGGGACAAGTGTTCCGAGACGAGGAAAGGACCCTTCTAAGTGGTCAGTACCGTCTCATGATTCGCACCGAACGCTCGAAGGCTCGTAGTCGTCGCAAGTACGAAGCTATCGAATTGGTCCCGTACTCAGACGAGGAGATCGACCGCATCGAAGCCTCGTACAACTCGGAATCCCGCCGTGGAGCAGTGCCGAGGTGGTGGGAAGACGTCGTCGAAGGAGATGAAATCGGCCCTATGGTCAAAGGGCCGCTCACGTTGACCGACGTTGTTTGCTGGCATGCCGGAATGGGGATGGGCCTGTACGGGGTGAGACCCCTCCGGCTCGCCTACAACAACCGGAAACGTATCCCTCGTTTCTTCCACCGCGACGAGCTCAACATCCCTGATGTGATGCAGCGCGTACATTGGGACCCCGAGTTCGCACGCAAGAGCGGTAACCCGACGACGTTCGACTACGGCAGAATGCGCGAGACGTGGCTGATCCACCTCTGCACGGACTGGATGGGCGACGACGCGTGGCTCTGGAAGCTCGATTGTGAGTTCCGCCGATTCAACTATGTCGGCGATACTCAGTGGTTAGGGGGCCGGATTACGCGGCGCTTCCTGGCCGAAGGCGACCGGCCAGCAGTGGACCTCGACCTGTGGGCGACCAATCAACGCGGGGAACTTACGACACCCGGGCATGCGACCATCCTCCTTCCGAGCCGCTCATTCGGCCCGGTTCGGCTGCCGGATCCTCCAGGGGGCGCCCAAGATCTCGAGAGCGCGCTCAACGCCATAGCGCAAGGATTCGAACATGGGTGAAGCCAGAACACCTGTCGCGGGAATCGGTTCGAACCTGGATGACGGGGTCCTACGGATCGTCATCGATCGTCCGGAACGTCGTAATGCTCTCGACGACCAGATGGTCGAAAGCCTTCTCGAACAGATCGATCGCGCCGGACAGGACGAAGAGATCCGTGTCGTTCACATACGAGGCGCAGGTGAGCACTTCTGCGGAGGATTCGACATTCTGAGCAGAAATGCGGGGAGCGATGCCAAACCGCGTGTGGGGAACATTCAGAGACGCCTGCCGACCCAGGCTCATCGCTTGATCCCCGCGATTCTCAACGTTCAGACCCCCGTCGTCTGCGAAGTGCGTGGGTGGGCGGCGGGAATAGGGCTCCAATTGGTTCTGGCGGCCGACTTCGCAGTCGTCGCCGAGGACGCGCGGCTTTGGGAACCATTCGCAGAGCGGGGCTTCACCCCCGACAGCGGCGCCACTTGGCTCCTCCCGAAACGCATCGGAGAGGTCAGAGCCAGACGCATGCTCTTGTTGGGAGAGACAGTTAACGGTTCGGTAGCCGTGGAGTGGCAGATGGTCCACCACTGCGTTCCGGTTGACCAATTGTCGTCGACTACCGAGGAATTGATCGCACTACTCGCAAAGGGCCCGACCGTCTCGCTCGGGCTGACCAAATGGCTCCTTCAATCCGGGAGGTCGGCTAATCTCGAAACCGCCCTAGCCAATGAAGCCTTTGCGCTGGAAATCTCATCCCGGAGCAAGGACTTTCGCGAAGGCCTCGCTGCGTTTGCAGAGAAGCGTGCGCCGAAGTTCTCAGGCAGATGACTCGATCGCGAGGGGATCGCACCACGGAAGAGAAGCCGTTTCGCAGAACGCGGCTCGAGGTGGATCCGCAGGCGTCACCCGATCGACTGAGAGAAGCAGTCCGTCGATGGGTGAAGGAGGCCGTTCCCAAAAGCTGGGTGGAGGCGGGCGAAACGGGAGGCCCAGCTGCTGTCCGAAAAGTGCGTTCGCGTAACGAGTACGAGTCTTGGTATCCGGTATTCGGCTGGTCCGGTCTCGTCGTTCCCACTTGGCCGGTGCAATATGGCGGACTCGACCTGCGTCCTGATTCTGCTCGCGTGGTCGATGAGGTTCTGCGCCCGTTCAATCTGGGGCGACTGAACCCCCTCGGTTTAAACCTGGCCGCTCCGGCCCTTTTCGCTCACGGGACCGAGGAGCAGCGGGTCAGGTTCCTGCCGCGCATCGTTCGAAACGAGGAGGTCTGGTGCCAGCTCTTCAGCGAACCGAACGCGGGCTCCGACCTTGCATCGCTCTCCACTCGCGCAGTGCGCGACGGCGACCAGTGGGTGGTGAACGGTCAAAAAGTCTGGACGACATGGGCACACGTGGCAGATTTCGGTATCTTGCTGGCCAGGACCGACACCGAGGTACCCAAACGACGTGGGATCACGTACTTCCTGATCGATCTGCACCAACCCGGCGTAAAGATCCGACCGCTGCGCCACATGGGGGGCGAGACGGACTTCAACGAAGTCTTTCTTGACCACGCTCAGGTTCCCGACGCTCAGAGAGTGGGCGAAGTAGGCGACGGATGGACGGTGGCGAATGCGACGTTGTCCGGAGAGCGCCAGATGGTTGCAGGGTCAGGGTCAGGAGGTGTCGACCGTATCGGCGGCGGAGGTGCGACTCATCTCTTCGACCTGGTTCGGCGCTCTACAAACATGGGGATGCCCGCAAGGAACGACCGAGTTCTTCGCGACAGGATCGTTTCCCTCTATTGCGAGGAGAAAGTGCGCGAGTGGACGAATCTTCGCGTCCGGGCCGGAGCGCGGACTGGACGCTCGATCGGCGCCGCTAGCTCTATCGGAAAGGTTCATCAGGGAGACTTGAACCAGAGGATCCAGCTCGCTGCGACCGATGTGCTCGGAATGGCCTCGATCGCTTGGGAGGGCGAGCTTGCTGGGAACACGATGCGGGCGGAAGAGCCGAACCGCGCGCTCGTGAAAGATAGATATGCGGAATCGCTGCCATACGAGGTGAGCGGAATGTTGCGCAGCCGCGCCAACACCATCGAGGGAGGTACAACCGAAGTCAACAAGAACATCATCGGCGAGCGCGTGCTCGGTCTACCCCGCGAGCCGGATCCTTGGACGAACTGTGCCTGGCGAGAGGTGCCTCGAAATTGAGTGACTACGAATGCCTCGTCGTGGAACGACACGAACGGGTCGGCTGGCTCGAGTTCAACAGGCCCGAAGTATCGAATGCCATGGACGCGCAGATGCTCGACGAGCTCGAAGTCGCGTGGCAAGAGCTGGACTCGGATCCGAGGGTGTCTGTCATCGTCAACATCGGACGGGGAAAGGCGTTCCAGACTGGCCTCGACATGGTTCAACTGAGCAGGGAACCCGAGGCATTGAGAAAACAGTCCGGCCGGACGAAGCGGTCCGAACTTCGGATGACCGCAACTCAGAACGGGGTGGCGAAGCCCGTCGTCGTAGCCGTCAACGGTGTTTGCGCGGGCGGCGGGCTGCACTTTGTCGCTGACGCCGATCTCGTGATCGCATCCTCCGATGCGAGCTGGCTAGATCCACACGTGTCGGTCGGACAGGTTGCTTCATACGAAGCCATTGGCCTGGCCCGCAGAATTTCCTTCGAAGCCGTCATACGAATGGCTCTTGTCGGACGCCATGAACGCATGTCTGCAGATCGAGCCTTGTCACTCGGGATGATAAGTCAGATAGTCGACCCGCCCGAGAATCTTCGCGAGGAAGCCCAAGAACTCGCAGAACGGATAGCCAGAAACTCGCCGGCCGCGATGCGAGCCACCAAACGAGCTCTTTGGGGTGCGCTCGAACAGGGTCTTACGGACGCGAGCAGAGCGGGGGCTGCCGAGCTCGTTTCGATGTGGGGACACCCCGATCAGACCGAAGGCCCGCTCGCATTTGCCGAGAAACGTGAGCCAGTGTGGTTGTCGCTTCCGGGTCCCGAGGCCCCTGAGCGCTCTGTACCCGACACAGATGCACACTCAACGAGAACAGGCTCGCCGGAGAAACCGGGTCACGGCAGCGGTGACGTGAAACGCTCTGCTGGTGATGAGGCTCGCACCAGAAGATCATCAAATGCGAGAGCATCAAATGCGAGATCGTCGATAGGAGAAACGGTGTACGAGTGCCTGAAGATCGAGCGCCAGGGTCCGGTCGGCTGGCTGATCAACAATCGACCCGAGCGTCTTAATGCGATGAATTCAGCCATGCGAGACGAGTTTGCTTATGCATGGCAGGAGCTCGACGCGGATCCTGCGGTTCGCGTGATCGTGCACACTGGCGAAGGAAAAGCCTTTCAAACAGGTGTTGACGTAATGGAGATCGCGTCGGACGGCGTCGGCATGGAGCGCTACCGCGAATCGATGGAGACCTTCGACCTGAAGTTCACGGCGTGGCAGAACCAGGTGTGGAAACCCGTCATCACGGCCGTCAACGGAATTTGCGCCGGAGGCGGTTTTCATTGGATCGCAGATGCCGATCTGGTAATCGCGTCGAGCGACGCCGAGTTCTTCGACCCTCACCCGTCGGTCGGACAGGTCGCCTCTCTCGAGCTGATCGGCCTAGCGCGCAGAATGCCCTTCGAAGCCGTTATGCGAATGGCTCTTGTCGGACGCCATGAACGCATGTCTGCAGATCGAGCCCTGTCACTCGGGATGATAAGTCAGATAGTCGACCCGCCCGAGAATCTTCGCGAGGAAGCCCAAGAACTCGCAGAACGGATCGCCAGAAACTCGCCAGCCGCGATGCGAGCCACCAAACGAGCTCTTTGGGGTGCGCTCGAACAGGGTCTTAGCGACGCGAGCAGAGCGGGGGCTGCCGAGCTCGTTTCGATGTGGGGACATCCCGATCAGACCGAAGGTCCGCTCGCATTTGCCGAGAAACGTGACCCCGTTTGGCTGTCCCCCGAGCGGGTCCCGTGATTTGCGGAGTTTCTTAGTGCGGCAGGTCCCAAGCGCCCTGTTGCTCGCGCAGGCGATGGGATCGGCGGGTGTCGAGAGCTTCTTTGGCCGGGAGTTCGGGCCATTACCGGTCATCGCTGCATCAGAGGAGGCCGCCGAACTTCTCGCACGAGCACATCTCAAAGTGAACAACACCCGCGCCGCCATACACCTGGGAGGTGGAAAGTTCCGTGTGCCGGCGCTCGAGGGTTTAGACGAAATTCCGCGCGCAGGCGTAAGCCGAAACGACGAGGGACCGGACGCCGGCCGCATTTTGCTCAGCACTGGAAGCCAAACGAGAACGGTCCCAGTTAGATCGCGAACGGTCGTGATTGACGACCTTGACGACATTGCAGCAATCGAATCGCTGTTGAAGAGCGGATCTGAGGTCGAATTCGAGTTGAGGGTCGATCCGTGGGCTCCGGCAAGCCCCATCGACACCACAAGAAGAAGTGCTGGAGCGCCAAAACAGGAACCCGATCTCGAGGGTGCAGCTCTAATATCGCATTCGTCTTCGGTTATCGCTCTCGCAGGACCTGGGGTCGTCCATGCCGGGGCTGTGACCGGTTTGCACGACTTGGCCGTCGCCGGCGGAATCGGTGTCCTCAACACCTGGGGGGCCAAGGGTGTCTTTGACTGGCGCAGCCGGCACCACCTCGCAACGGTAGGACTACAGGAGCTCGACTTCGAGCTGGGGGGTCTTGCAGATGTCGACCTGATCGTCGGAACCGGGCTCGATCAACGAGAGTCGCCCGACTGGAGGTGGCGACTGTCGCCCTTCGTGATCGTCGAGCCTGCGACCCTCACCTCGGTCGCTGAGATTCTGGCCACTTCCTCGGACCGGACATCGGACCGAACAGCAAAGAACGACCGAATCGACGTACCTCCTATCCGCTCCCGTTTGGCCGAAGTCACTCAGCAAGGCTGGGTGGTCGACCGTCCCCCACTCCAGCCGAGTCGCGTCACACGCAACTACGCCGAGGTGTTCGGGTCATCGGGGCTTGTAGCTGCAGATCCCGGAATCGCCGGTTACTGGGTTGCCAGAACCTTTGCCACAACGGGAGCCGCTGGATCGGTGATCGTTCCCTCCGAGTCGAACGTTGACGGCTTCGCCTGTGCGTGCTTACTCGTCGACCGTCTCCGACGTCCGTTGCGCCCGGCACTTGCCGTCGTGGACGCTCCGGTACATCCGATGGTTCACTCAATTCTCGACTTGGCAGCCGGGCTCGGCGTGAACATCGCAGTCGAGGCGTGGGGCTCCGATGGGGACCAGATCGAAGCGGACGCACATTTGGAACGACTGAGAGCGCTCACGCCGGGTTCTCACCACGGGGTGATCTCTCTTGCCACCGACCCCAGACAGCTACCCAGGATGCTCGACGTCGCTGGGCGCATCATCGCCTGGAATTGAACTCAACAGTCCTTCTCGAAGAAGGAATTTCATGACCTTACCGCTTGGGTTGAGAGGAAGACCGTCGACGAACTCGACGAATCTCGGAACTTTGTAATTGGCCATGTGATCACGGCACCAATCGATCAGCTCTGTCGCGTCCAATTCGGATCCCGACCTCGGCACGACGAACGCAGCACCGACTTCACCGAGTCGATCGTCCGGAGTCCCGACCACAGCGACTTGGGCGACGCCCGGGTGCTTGATGATGATTCCTTCGATCTCAGCGGGATACGCGTTGAACCCGCCGACTATGAACATGTCCTTTTTTCTGTCCGTGATCCTCAGGTTTCCGTCATTTCCTATGAACCCGATGTCGCCAGTGCGCAGCCAACCCTCCGCGTCGATCGCCTCAGCGGTCGCGGCATCGTCATCCAGATAGCCGAGCATGACGTTGAATCCACGGACGAGAATCTCGCCTTGCTCCTCGGCGCCCAGCGATTCGTCGTCACGACCGACGATCTTCACCTCGACGCCTGGCAATGGTCTGCCGACGGTCTTCGCGATGACATCTGGTGGATCGTCGTGTCTGCACATGCTCACCGTGCCCGTGGTCTCAGTGAGTCCGTAACCGGTAACGACAGTCTCGAAATGCATGTCTTCGCGCATCCGGCGAACGACATCGACGGGAACTGTCGCTGCGCCTGTCACGCACAACCTCAAGGAAGACAGGTCGAATGAGGCGAAGTCCGGGTGATTCCAGATCGATTGGAAGACGGTAGGTGGCCCCGGGAGCATCGTGATCCGCTCTTCGCTGACCCGCCTCATCACCTGGTCCACGTCGAAGACCGCCTGGGGAATGGCCGTCGCACCTTGGAGCACGCAAGCGAGGATGCCCGATTTCAAACCCGCCGTGTGAAAAAAGGGGTACACGATCAAGTAGCGGTCGCCTCGCCTCAAGCCGACCAAACGCGACCATTCCGCATAGGTGCGAACGCTTGCACCATGAGTCAGCATCGCCCCCTTGGGCAACCCGGTGGTCCCTGAGGTGAAAATGATGTCCGAGACATCCCGTGCACTCAACGCATCGGTTCGAGCATCAATTTCACCCTGGTTTGCGTCACTCGAGCGCGCAGTGAAATCCTCCCACGCAACGGTTCCATCGCGCCTCGGGCCGTTGAGAATCACTGTCTCCTGCACGTCGTCGGTCTCCCCGGGGCTTCGAGCCATGGATACAAGATCCGAACCAAGGAAATCGCTGACCGACAAGAGGAACTTCGCCCGAGATGTCCGGAGAATGTGATGTGCTTCTTCCCCCTTGAAACGAGTGTTGATCGGCACGAGGATTCCACCCGCGGCGTAGACTGCGAAGCTCGCGACGATCCACTCAGCGCTGTTCGGGGCCCATAGGGCCACACGATCCCCGGGTTTGAGGTCACTAGCCAGAAAAGCAAGGCCAACCTGCTCCACCTGTTCAAGGAGCTCGGCGAAGCCCAAGTGTGCCGCACCATCGACTACGGACTCATCGGGTCCGAACAGGACCGCGGCGCGTCGAAGCGCGTCAGGAATGGAACTCGCTCGGCTCGGGTCAGTCTCGACTGTTGATGAGGCGGATCTCTTGCTCATCGGTTGAAGCCTTGGTTCAAGAGATGATTCCGTCATTTCGCAATGCGTCGACGGCACGGCGGTCGAGACCCAGCTCATCCCTCAGGATCTCTTCGCTGTGCTCACCCGCCCAGGGCATACGGCTGTCGACATCGTCGGCTATTCCGGCGAACTTGATCGGGTTGCCGGGTATGAGGACGGGTTGGGCCACTCCGTCGGTTCGTTCGATCGCGACGAGCATGTGGCGCGCTCCTATATGTGGATCGTCGGCTACTTCGTCATCCCGCAAGCAGGGTCCGGCGGCAATTCCAGCCTCACCGAGGACCTCGCAGGCCTCGAGACGCGTCTTGTCCGACGCCCAACGTTCCACGGCCGGACGCAGGACGCCGTCGAGATGCTCGATCCAGCCGGATCTCTCGGCGAAGCGCGGATCTGCCGCGAATTCAGGTTGGCCGATTACTTCTACAAGACGTTCGAAATGGTGCTCACGACCCACTTGCATGACAAACCATCCGTCCGAAGCGAGAAACCCGTGATTTATCACGGTGCCGGAGTCTCCGTTTTCTACCCCCATCGACCAGAAGTTGGTAACTATGTCCGTCATCGCCACGACGGCGTCGAGCATGGCAATATCGACGTAATCCCCTTGACCCGTCAAGTCCCTGCGGCGCAGCGCGGCCATGATCCCGAGCGAACAGAAAAGCGCTGCACCGATGTCGCCCAATGCACCAACAGGCGATACCTCGGGGGGCTGATCTTGCCGCCGCTTCAGCTCGTAGATCCCCGACATCGCCTCTACGACCGGGGCGAACGCCGGCCAGGTCCGATAGGGGGAAGCCTCGCTGTTTCCGAATCCTGATACCGACGCATAGATGACCGAGGGGTGGACTTCGTAGATGTCTTTGTACGAGACACCAAGTCTGTCGACCACACCCGGAGTGAAATTCTCGGCGAACACGTCGAAACGTGGGGCAAGCTTGAGCACGAGCTCGCGACCGGTGCGAGACTTCAAGTCGAGGCACAAACTCCGCTTGTTGAGGTTGTTGCGCAAGAAGGTCGCACCCACTGGACGACCATAGGGATCCTTCATCGACGGCATGGACGCCCTGCCCAGGTCGCCACTCAGAGGCTCGATTTTCACTACATCTGCCCCGAGACGAGCAAGGAGCTGCGTCGCGTACGGCAGAGCTTGCATCTGCTCGAGAGCCAGAACGCGAATCCCGTCAAGGGACCGAATCCCGCGCCGTGGCTCGTCAAACCGGTCGGTGGCAAAGCGCGCCGAACCGACTTTGGGGCGACCGGGCGCGCTGGACTCGTCAGCCCCAGAAGAGGTCCGTTCCTCATCTTTCCCGAGGCTCATGTGAATATGATATCCGATCAGGCGTTTGGGATCGCTGGCACAACCATCTGCGATTGAATGAGACGCATGTCTACAAGCTCACGCGAACTCGCGGATAATCCCGGCGTCCCTGTAATCAATTCGAGCAGCCCGTCTCGAATGTCACTCTGGTCCGAGAATTCGATCCTTTCAATCGGGTCAAAAGGTTCAGTTCTGTCGATCGGGAGCGTCGGTTCGGTGCTATCTATCGGTTGCGTTGGGTGCTTCGCTTCGGTGGCGTCGATCGGGAGTTCCGCATCCGCGTTCTCCGCTCTGTCGTCTCGCTCACGATGGTCTCTCATGTCCCACCGAGCGACGAAGGGAGTTCTGTCGGCGCCGAAGCCCCGAACTCGTGATCCTCAACCGGAAGGCGACAACCGATGAGAGCTCGGGTCGCACGCCGATCCCATCACAAGTCTCAGTGGTCAGTTGCCGGTTATGTGATGAGGCTCGCGCCATACGGCTCGTAGACACGGTCCTGGTGCTCTGCCATTTCGGCGCCGGCCTTCATCTGGAACGGGCTGATTCCGCCTCGTTCCCACGGCCCTGGCGACCCCGCGCGAAGAACTCTCGGCGATTTGCTCACGACACCGAAGTGCTGCCTGGCCTCAGAAACGGGCAGGTCGGCAAGCTCGAACCAATCGGTGCGAAGAAAGTCCACGCTCCCCTGGCAAGATGCGCCCCGTCGCATTGCGTCGGCGACACGTGTGGCCATCGCCTCGCCTTCGAGGTGTCCGGGGGAAGCTTCGAAAAGACCCGCACCTGTGCGCAAATATCCAGTTTCGAAAAGCGAAACGACCATCGCCAGCAGTGAAAAAGCTCGGACGTCATCGTTGGCGCGAGCTATGAACGCGAACACCTCCAACTCCGACTCGACCGTAGTGCCGAAGTCAGCGAGGACGTGCACCCAGTCATGCTGAGCGAGGAGAGGTGGAGCCGACCCAGGCTCGCCGGGATAGACGAAGCCTCTCGCACGGTAGAAATCGGTCACTCGGCGCCCGAGAGTTTCCGAAGGAAGCGATTCGAGATCTCGCCATCGCCGCGCCAAAGCCGGATCCGTCACCGCCACCTCCCATGGATCCGACAGTTCGCTCGTCGTATGCAACGCAGCGAGCTCTTGCTCGTGCCAATCCGCCGTGTAGCCATTACGCCGGAAGTCGAAAGCCGCCAACCCCAGGCTGCCTTCTGCGAACTTGCCTGCGATCTCGAGCATGCCATCGTCCACCATCAACTCGGCGGCGAAAGAGCGGATCTGTTCGATCACTTCCGGAGGAAGAGGTCTCAAAACCAGAGCAAGGAGAAGCATCAACTGCACTATGCGGCTTCGGAATTCCGACGTCCTTGCTGATAGTGCGTCAGCGAATTCACTGGGTCCGATCAGTGGGGCGTCCAAAGTCGCGGTGTACCCGGTCATCGCCGAGCAGATGGCACTCAGGAGCAGCCTTTGAGTGTCAGTGAGGAGACCGGACTGCCCTGCGGCGGACCTGAGACCGCGGCTCAGGATCAGAACCTCCGCAGCGTCAGGTGACTGATCCTTTGAATTACCTGGAGTGGGCAGGTGGGTTGGCATCATGGCCTCTGTGTGGGCTCTGTATGGGCTCTACGCTCCCTTGTCGACACTCTAGGGATCGGGATCCCGACATCGGTTCAGGGTGTTCGTGTCCTCCTCACGTGCAGATTTCTCAAAGTCCAGTCAGTATGAGGTCGCTGCCTTCCAGCGTTTGGATTCGCCGGAGCACCTCGAGTGGCCGGCCCGTTTTGTCGTCGAGTCGCC
>DASPVS010000058.1:0-10060 GCA_035622235.1 Acidimicrobiales bacterium
ACTTGTCTGAGCGATTCGTTCGTCGGCCCACGCCATCCGTCTGAGCGATTCGTTCGTCGGCCCACGCCATCCGTCTGAGCCGACCGTTCATCAACCTTTGCTCTCCGTCCGAGCCGACCCGTTCATCAACCTTCGCTCTCCGTCCGACGGATTGCACTCGGCACTTTGTTTGTCATTTGGGGTGACCGTGTGGGGAGTACGCACACTCGATGTGGGCGTCAGTTCCGATGTGCAAGCGCGACCAACTCGCGATGTCGACGAGGACTACGGCCAGGTCTCCCGTCCGCAGGCCTTCGAAGGGTCGAGCGCCGGCGGAGTCGGACTCGTCGCGCATCCCACCTACGAGCATGAACACCAGGTCCTCCAGAGTTGGGTTGTGCCCGACGACCATGACCGAGTCGCTGTCGTCGTCGCGGTTTCGAACGAGCTCGATCACGTCGTCCGGATCCGCGCCGTAAAGCGAAGGCTCCTCTTCGAGCTCAGCCCCTCCGAGCGCCGGCAGAACGAGCTCCGCGGTCTCTCGGGCCCTTGCGGCGGAAGACGTGAGAACGATCCCCGGGAGCGGCGCGCCCGCTGCTGTTGCGAGGCCGACTCCTTCCGATCGCACCTTTCGGGCCTGTCTTTTCCCTCGATCCGTGAGCTTCCGGGGATGGTCGCTCTCGCCCGGAAGTGCGGCTTCCGCTTTGGCGTGGCGCAACACCCAGAGATGACGCGAGTCGGAGCTCATCGAGGGAGTCCAGGGTCTCGAGACTTATGGCTGGGGATGTCAGGCGTGCCTCAGGTTTGCCTCAGGTGCGCGCTTTGAGAGCCTCGATGAGTTGCGGGACGACCTTGTGCAGATCGCCTACGACTCCGAGATCCGCTACTTGGATGATCGGCGCGTCCTGGTCCTTGTTGATGGCGATGATGTTCTTCTAACCCTTCATGCCGACGAGGTGCTGTGTAGCACCGGAGATGCCGCAGGCTATGTAGAGCGTCGGCTTAACCGTTTTCCCGGTTTGCCCCACCTGGTGGGAATACGGAACCCATCCAGCGTCCACGATCGCGCGGCTCGCCCCCGCCGCCCCGTGAAGCAGTCTCGCCAATTCCTCCACCATCGCGTAGTTCTCGGCTCCGCCGAGCCCGCGGCCTCCCGAGACCACGACATCGGCCTCGTCGAGCTTCGGGCCTTCGCTCTCCTCCACATGGCGGTCCGTGATCCTGGCCGAGTTGGTGGCTCCGAGCTCGGGCGCAGGCGCAGAGACGACCTGCGCTGGGCCCGCTGAGCTCTCTGCGGGCTCAGCCGCGAAGGATTTGGCGCGCACCACGAAGATCCAAGGTCCCTCGCCTGTGAACTCGGCGATCGCCACCTGCGAACCGCCGAAGATGGCGTGCTCGGACCTGACTTGGTCCCCTTGGATCTCCAGTCCGACGACGTTGGTAATTACCGGCCGGTCCAACTTCGCAGAAAGCCTGCCGGCAACGTCGCGCCCGTCGTAACTGGCGGGAATCAGGATCGCGTCGGGTCGATTGCCGGACTCGATCAACTGTGCCATCGCACCTCCCACAGGTGCGCCGGGCAACGCGCCTCCCAGATCTCCCACGTCGTAAACCGTGGAAACTCCGTAGTTGCCGAGGTCTTCGGCAAGCGCAGCGGTCCCAGAACCCCAAGAGACCGCCTCGACCGTGGGAGCCAACGTCCGAGCCTCGGTCAGAAGTTCGAGGCTGGTACTCGAGATGCGACCGTCCGCCGCTTCGGCGAGAACCCAAACCTTTTCGATGGACATTGATGCGCTCCTCTTGGGGGTGGACTTGAGTCTTTGAGTGTGGGCCTGGACCGCGAACGACGCCCGGACCGTGGGATCAAATGAGCTTCAGCTGCTCCAAGAAAGAGACGATCCGCTCGTAGGCTTGACCGTCGTCGACGACGATCTCCCCGCTTTGCCGCTCCTCGGCCGCGTCGACCTCGACGACCTTCTCGCGAGCACCGGTCGCCCCGACATCTCCGGCGCCCAGTCCCAGATCGGACACGGTCAACTCGTCGACGGGCTTGGATCTCGCCGCCATGATTCCCTTGAAGGAGGGGTATCTCGGCTCGACCACGCCGGCGGTAACGGTGACGACTGCGGGAAGGGGGCTCTCAACGTCGTCGTAGCCGGCCTCGGTCTGGCGCTGGACCTTGACCGTGCCGTTCTCGACGGCGACGTGTTTGGCAAAGGTGATCGACGGCATCCCGAGAAGCTCTGCCACCTGGACAGGGGTGGTGCCGGTATAACCGTCGGTCGACTCGGTGGCAGCTAACACCAAGTCGGGTTGGGCCCGTTCGATGGCCTTCGCGAGGACCTTGGCCGTCGAAAGCGCGTCGGAGCCTTTGAGCGTTTCGTCGCTCACCAAGATCGCCTTCGCGGCGCCCATTGCGAGTGCCGTGCGCAGACCCGAGGTCTCGTTGTTGGGGGCCATCGATACGAGGGTCACCTCGCCGCCGCCGGACTGCTCTGCGAGCTGAAGACCCATCTCGACCCCGTAGGCGTCGGAGTCGTCGAGGATCAATTTTCCCTCTCGGACCAGGGTCTTGGTCTCCGGATCGAGAGCTTGGGGAGCGGCCGGGTCTGGGATCTGCTTTACACAGACGACGACGTTCATGACTCAAGATTGTTCCCGACAGGGACGGCCCCCGACCAATCCGAACGGTTCACAGAGCGAGGGTGGTACGGACGACCTCGACCTCGTCCGAGATGATTCCGTCCACTCCTGCTTCACCTACAGCGAGCACCGTCTCGGGCTCGTTCACGGTCCATGTCCAAACGGAAAGGCCCAGATCGTGGGCGCGGCGGACGAGCGAAGGAGTCACCAGCCGGTAGTGAGGGTTGAGCCCTTGGAATCCGAGTCGCGAGGCGAGCTCTGACGCGTCGGCGGCACCCCTTCCGGCATCACCGTGCCCGGCATCGCCCGAGGGGGGATTCGAGCCTCCCGCGACCAAAAGCGCCACGGGGAGCTCCACGCCTCGAGAAAAGGCTGCTTCTCTAACTCTCGAGAGAGTCTCGTGCCAGAAAGCCGAGACGAAGATCGCCGTGTTGGTTGGAGTTGTGCCGGTCGCGAATCGTTGAATGGCGTCGACGACTTCGGCGGCCACCCGTTGGTCTTCGTCGTAACCCGGCTCCCAGGGATTGTTCTTTATCTCGACGTCGACGATCAGTCCGGAGCACGCTTCGAGAGCGATCTCCAAAGTTGGCACCCACAGTGGGAGATCCGAATGCCCGATGTCGCTGACCTGACCGACGCCTGGGATCGCCGGATCATGAAGGACAGCCAGGGTTCCATCCGCGCAACGACGAACGTCGATCTCCACACCGTCCGCACGGGAGTCGCGCGCTCCCGCGAACGCCTCGCTGGTGTTCTCTCTCCAGGGCCCACGCCCACCGCGGTGCGCCAGCACCCGTACGGGGTCGGTGCGTCTCTTGATCAGCCAAATCCCCTGGTCAGTCCCGTAGATGTCTGCTGCATCGCCGTTCAAGAGCAGGATCTCCGAGTTGTGACGATGTGGAGGCACTACCTCTCTCTACGCGGTCGCACCCTTGCCAAGCGGCGCCGCTTGGGAGTACATTCACTTATCACCGAGCCAACGACGGTCAACGATCATCGTGGCCAGTCATGTGAATCGGATCACAATGAGACGCGCTGCGCGCGCGAAGCAGGGTACTGGAGGAGGCACACGGTGGCCTTGATGTGGAACCGCTCAGTCGAGTGGGATACCGACGATTGGCGGAAGCTTGCGGCGTGCAGACATACCGAGCCCGACCTGTTCTTTCCGGTAGGCACCACCGGTCCGGCGATCGATCAGATCGAAGCCGCCAAACGAGTATGCCGCGCATGTGACGCACTCGAGCCGTGTCTCGAGTTCGCCCTCGCGACCAACCAGGAGTCGGGTATCTGGGGAGGTACCTCCGAAGAGGAAAGACGAAAGCTTCGGAAGTCCTGGCTCGCAGCGAGGCGACGCGCTTCCTGAAGCTCTCCGCTCCTCAATTCGCCGAGCAACCGACTCCATCCTCCCAACAAGTACCTCCATACCTCCCCAACAAGTACCTCCATACCTCCCCAACAAGTACCTTCATCCCTCCCAAACAAGTACCTTCATCGTTCGAACCGTCGCCTCCGTCTTCTGAAATAGCACCTCCCGCACCCCAACCGAACCAGCACCTCCACCGACCCAACTAGCACCTCCATCACACGAATCGGCGTGCCATAACCATCCCCCATTTGGGAGCCACACCACGGGTGCAATAGATACCCAAGTGGCTCCGAATGAGCACGACAGATTTCGAACGGCAACAATGCTGATGTCGACCCTCAACACGAGTGGCAAGCCGAGGCCTCGTAAGCAATTCCGGAGGTGGCACGAGTGACAGTCGACACCGACGATTACACCGTGCTGGTCGCCGAAGACGACCCTGCGAGCCGCACCGCGACCCGGCTCTTCCTGCAACGCTTCGGCTACCACGTCGGCGAAGCCCCCGACGGCCCGGCCACCCTGCGAGAGGCGAGCCTCGGACGCTACGACCTCGTACTGCTCGATCTCGGACTACCCGGTCTCGACGGCGAGGAGGTCCTGGCCCGCTTGCGCCGCGACAGCGCAATGCCCGTGATCGTCCTCACCGGAAGAACCGAAGAAGCCGAACGTGTAAGAGTCCTCGATCTCGGAGCCGACGACTACGTCGTCAAGCCGTTCTCGCTCCCGGAGCTCGAGGCGCGCATCCGTGCGGTGTTGCGCCGAGGCCAGACCTCTCCTCCCTCCAGCCGGATCGAGCATCCGGACCTGGTCATCGACAGGTCCGCTCACCGAGTCGAGATTCGCGGGTCGGAGATCGAGCTCACGCCCAAGGAGTTCGATCTGCTCGCGTTCCTCGCAGCGGCGCCGGACCAGGTGTTCACCCGAGAGGAGCTCCTCGAACACGTCTGGGGATCGACACAGGAGTGGCAGGACCCTGCCACCGTCACAGAGCACGTCCGCCGCCTGCGGTTGAAACTCGAACAGGACCCGGCGGAACCACGGTGGCTCCATACCGTCCGAGGAGTGGGGTACCGGTTCGCAGACGTCTCTTGAGGATCCGCCCTCAAGGATGTCAGCCCTGCATGAAGTGACTCACCGTCATCTGCGTGATGGGCACATCGATGACGACGCTCGTCCCTCCATCGCTCTCCATGGCGATCTCGCCGTCGAGCTGACTCTTAACCAGGTCCCGGACTATCGAAAGACCGAGGCTCGTCGTGCGCTCGATGTCGAATCCGGGTGGCAGCCCGCGTCCGTCGTCGCGAACCTCGACCCGAAGTCGTTTTCCGTCGTTGTCCAAAAGGACCGCCACGTTTCCGATCGGTCCGTCGCAGCCGTCGTCATCCGACTCCGAAGCGAACGCGTGCTCGACCGCGTTCTGTAGGACCTCGGCGAGCACGACGGCAAGGGGAGTCGCCACCTCCGCGGCAACTTCACCGAGATCACCAGATACCCGGATCTGGAGCTCGCGGCGAGACAGCACCGAATCTTCGGCCATCCGCACGAGCGAGCGCACGATGTCGCGGAACGGGACTTCGTCCCCGGGTTCCCTCGAAAGGATCTCGTGCACGAGTGAAATCGAGCGCACCCTGCGCTCGGATTCGCGAAGCGCTTCCCGGCCTTTTCCGGGCTCGAGCCTCCTTGCCTGCAAGCTAAGCAAGGACGAGATCGTCTGCAGGTTGTTCTTAACGCGGTGGTGCACCTCTCTTATCGCCGCATCCTTGGAAAGGAGAAGTCGGTCCAGACGGCGTAAGTCCGTCACATCCCGCAAGAGCACCATCGCGCCTGTGACGATCCCGCTTGCGAGCAGCGGAGTGCAGTGGACCAGCACGGCCACGTCGGGACGCCGTTCCACTTCCTCTATAACCGGTTTTCCCGTGGCGAGTGCTCTTTCGACCGCCGTTTCTTCCACGCCGAGCTCTACGAGCCTCTTTCCGTCCGGAGACGCGTTAACCCCCATGCGGTGAAGGGCGCTCATCGCGTTCGGGGACGAGTACGAGATCCTTCCCTCGGAATCGATCACCATGAGGCCGTCCCCCACCCTTGGGGCGTCCTCCCCTGAGAAATCCTCACCGGCAAAGGGAAAGTCCCCAGCTTCGACCATCGTGGCGAGCCTGTGGTAAAGGTCGCGGTAGATCCGCTCCAAACGTCCGGTCCTTCTCCGGTCGTCGAGCGCGCTCACTCTAACGATCACCGCGGCGGGCCAGTGCTGGAAGGGAACCGGGACACACTCGATCTGTGCCTCTTCAGGCACGGTCGGAACCTCTCCTGTATCGACCATGACGGCCCCGGAGGGCTGGGATCGACCTGCTGTGACCGACGTGGCGGTGAGGAGCTGGGCGACACCCGAGATCGTCCGTCCGGTTTGAAGGGCGTTTCCGACCATCGGCCATTCCGAATCGAGGACGAACTGCCCGACAAGATCAGCCCCGAGGATTGTGGCGCTCGTAGAGGGGCGCATCTGTCCGAGGACGACAAAGCGCGACCCCTTCGATCCCTTTACGGGTGTCAGCAACAAAAGGTCGGAGAAAGAGAGGTCGGAGAGCACTCCCCACGCGCCCAGGAGGCGTTTGAGGTGCGCCAGCGCCCCGTGGTCGAGATCCGCGTATTCGGCCGCGATCTCAGCTGGCGTGATCACCACAGCGGAACCTCCCTGGGCGACCTTTTCGTATAGCCCCGCAACGCCGTGACGTCGACCTCGCGGAGCATTTCCCGAATTCGACCCGCCCTCTGCGCCACGTCCGGAAGGCAGTGAGCGTCAGAGGCGGTGGTCAATGGAACCCCGGCCCTGGCGAATCGCTCGAGAAGGCCTTGGGCCGGATACGCCTCGCCCACCGGTTTGCGCCAACCAGCGGAGGAGACTTCTGCAGCCATTCCGGAAGAGAGCGCAGCTTCGACGAGTCGATCCCAGCACTCTTCGGGAGAGGCCCTGCGATGCCCAGCCACTTTTATGAGGTCTGGATGAGCCAGGACGTCGCAGGCCCCGGTCGCTGCGAGCTCTTCGATGGCGGAGGTGTACTGATCCCATGCTTCGTCGATCGAGCGAGCTGACCACTGTTCCATCGACACGTCGTCGGAGAGATCGTCGAAACGCCAGGTACCGATCCAATGGACGGACCCGAGGAGCACGTCGAACGGATAGCCGGCCAGAAGCGAGGACACCTCGTGCATCCGTCCTCGGTAGTAGTCGACTTCCAAACCGAGCACAACGGGGAGTCCCGCGGCCTTCGCCTCGAGGACACAATCGACGTATGAGTCGAGATCGGCGTGGGCGTGCTCGTACCAGTAGTCCTTCATCGAGCCACGCAATCGTGGGTCGCTCTCCTCCTCCCACCAGCCGCCCAAAAGTGCGTCGGCTTGAGAGAAGCGAAAGAGATGCTCGGTGAGCGCTATCTCCTTCACCCCGGCCGCGGCGGCTCGCTCACAGTAGGAAGCGACCTGGTCCAGCGTGGGTTCTGAATCCCTTTGACCGTGTGGCCAGAGGTGTAGGTGATAGTCGAGCACCAAACGCATCGTAGGCGGCGGCGCGAGCGCGACCGTCGGCCAGACCGGGGCCGGGCCACTGCGTCGCCCGCCTCCGGCGTGCGCGGCGTCTGGCCGTTTGACGTGACGGGTGCCACCGAGCCGCTCTGAGCGTGGACGCGGAGGTCGACCCTCCGTGTTTTGTTTTCAAGTGCTTATAGTGTGAGTGGCGCTTGTGGCGCACTTATCCACAAGCGAGGTCAGGTGTTTGCCCTGTGGAAAACAGCGCCACAAGCGCCACTCGGCCCATAAGCAACCAAAACTGAATAACCGGGCGAGCGCTAACCCCGGACTCGGAAGCGCTTACCCCGGACTCAGAAGCGCTTACCCCGGACTCAGAAGCGCTTACCCCGGACTCAGGAGGCTTCTCCCCAGAGGCGCTCGCCCAACTTGAGCAGTCCGCGCACGTCGTAGACGTCGGTGTCGAAAAAAGGAACACTCACGAGCACCTCTGGTCGGCTGGCGAGCTCGTTGCGCTGCTCCGCCTCTCGCTGCGCGACGACGCGGTAGTCGATGAAACTGCGGCCGACCTCCGACAGGACGCGCTCGATTTGTGAGACTTCCGCCCTACCGAGGCTCGGCTGGAGCTGTCGCGCCAACTCACCGGCGTCGTCGCGAATCCGTTCCGCGACACGTGCGCTCTCGGCACCGAGCAGGTATGCCGGCAGGACCTTGTTGAGGACGATCGCCCCCAGATGGAGCCCGCGATCGACCAGAGCTTGAGCGAAGAATTCCGCCTCGCGCAGCGGCACCCCCTCCAACGTCGACACGACGACGAAGGACGTTCTCCGGTCCGCGAGCAAACGCTGCACAGCCTCCGCGCGTTCCACGAAGCCGTCGTACATCGTGTGGAAGAGGATGAAGAACTCGGATATGTCAGCGAGGAATTGGGTACCGAGGATTCGATCGGCGACCTGATAAAAGGGCCGCGAAGCGACGTTCACCAGTCTCGATCTGTAGGGGACGATCAACCATTTGAGCAACCGGCTCGAGAAAAAATCCGCCATCCGGGCCGGTGCGTCTAGGAAGTCGAGGGCGTTGCGGGTCGGTGGGGTGTCCACGACGATCAAGTCGTAGTCACCCTCCGAATGGATCTCGAAAAGGCGCTCCATGGCTATGTAGTCATGGCTCTGGATGAAACGACCGGACACGTTGCGGTACAGAGGGTTGGCGAGGATCTGATCGCGCGTCTTCGCATCCGGAGCGTGCCGACGGATGAGCGCGTCCCACGAGGCCTTCGTGTCGAGCATGGCAGCCCAGAGCTCTCCCCTCGGGTTGACTCCCGCGTCGAGGAACGTCTCTCGGCTCACCATGCGTTCGCGATTACCGATTCCCGAAAGACCCAGAGCGTCGGCAAGTCTCCTTGCGGGGTCCACCGTGAGCACGAGAACCTTCCCACCGATTCGCGCAGCGGCCATGACCGCGGATGCAGCCGCCGTGGTGGTCTTGCCCACACCTCCGGGACCGCACGCCACGACGATCTCGCGCGCCGCGAGCAGCCCGTCGAGCGAAGACCCGCTCGGCTCCGTCTGGCCTTTGCGCGCCATCAGAACCCGAGCTCCTCGTCGAGATGGCGCGACAACTGTCGGACCGTTCTGATCCCGTAGCTCCTCGTGAACAGGTACGGCAGGTAAAGGATCGGAACCCTCGAATCGAGGCCCTCGCGAAGCCTTTCGAGATGGCCCGCTCCGGTGCGACGCAACGTCACGGCGAGGCGTGCTGCGTCGAGGACGGGTTTTGGATCGCCATCCACGAGGTCGCGCAGGTGTGCTTCGACTCGGGGGTGAGTGACCTTCTCGAAAATTTTTTCTTCGCTTCGGCCGAACAACTCCGGGAGGACCCGGTTCACGACCACGGCAGCGAGATCGACCGTTGTCTCCTCCTTCACGCGGGTGGCCAACTCCAACGTTTCGTTGACCGGCATTTCCTCCGGAGTCGTGACGACAACGAGGCCCGTCTGGGCCGGATCGGAGAGGATGTCGAGCATCCAGTCCGTCTGTGAGCGGATCAGGCCGACCCGGACCAACTCGTTTATCGCCTGAGGGGCCGTGAGCTGCCCGATGATGTGCCCGGAAGCGGACGCGTCTACGACGACGAGGTCGTAGTTGCGTTCGCGGACTTCGTAACAGAGCTTCCCTATCGTGAGGATTTCTCGCACACCCGGAGCGGCCGTCGCCACGAAGTCGAAAGCCCTTGCAAGCGGGCCGATCCTGCCGACCATGGGTATGCGGAGGTTCAGCCGCAGGTACTCCCGGAGCGAAGCCTCGGTGTCCATCGACATCGCCCACACGAGCGGTTGGACTTCGCGCTCTGTGAACGTGGTGGGCCCGGTTTCCAGGCACGTGGCGAGATCGCCCTTCGCGTCCACTTCGCACGCGAGCGTTCGGCATCCGTGCTCTGCCGCCAAGAGAGCCAGAGCTGCTGCGACCGTGGTCTTTCCGACGCCTCCTTTCCCCGTGACGAGCACGAGCCGGCGGTCGAGAAGTCCGACCGTCATCGCCGGGGCCACAG
>DASPVS010000059.1:0-6213 GCA_035622235.1 Acidimicrobiales bacterium
GACGATGCCCCGATCAACCGAGTCGCCGCCACCCGGCTCGCTGCCGTCAGGGCCTCCACCAGGATGTCGCGCTCGGATTTGAACTTCATAAGACTGCCTTTCGTTGCTACTGAGGTTACGGTGTGGATTTCAATGTAGAGAGGGGTTAGTAGTAGTAGTGCTGTGGGGTTGGGTGGCAGGAGTTGTTGCTCCTGATCATAGGGAGGTTGTCGGCGGTGGGCGCGCCAACAGCGCTGTGAGTAACTGTCTCAACCCTGCAGGTTCAAGCCGTGGATGATGTGGAGTAGCGCGGGGTTATCAACCCCTCTTCAACAGCCCACCCGCGATGTTGCGCACAGTCACGATCTAATTCTCGCCTTGCAGGCGTCGCTTGAGTTGGTTGATCTGAGAGAGCATCTCGGGATTGGACGCGAGCTGCTCTTTGATCTTCTCGACGCCGCTGATGACCGTCGTGTGGTTGCGGCCGTCAAAGATGCGCGCGATCATCGGGTACGAGTAGTTGTTCAAGAGGTCTCGGATGAGGTACATGGCGACGTGGCGGGCGTGCACCAGGGGACGCAGACGCTTCGATCCGCGCACCTCCTCGACCGAGAGGCCGTAGAAGTCAGCCACCACCGAGAGGATCGTCTCGGGCCGGAGGATGACCTGCTCCTGGCCGAGGTTCGTGAGGTGGGCCTTGGCGAGATCGAGGGTGATCGGCTCCTGGCGCAGGTTGGCGAAGGCGCGCAGCATCGTGATAGATCCCTCGAGCTCGCGGATGTTGTCGCGAACCCGTTGAGCGATCCACTCGGCGACGTCGTCGGGCAGGGCGATCCCCTCGCGTTCGGACTTCGAGCGCAGGATGGCGATGCGCGTCTCGAGGTCGGGCTGGTCGATCTCGGTGACCAGACCCTGCAGGAGCCGGCTGCGGAAGCGGTCCTGCAGCCCGGCTAGGTCGCGCGGCGATCGATCGGACGTGAGGACGATCTGCTTGCCCTCGCCGTGGAGCGCGTTGTAGGTGTGGAAGATCTCCTCGTGGAACGTCTCCCCGCGGGTCTCCATGAACTGGATGTCGTCGATCAAGAGCACGTCGTTCTCGCGGTACCGCTCATGCAGGGAGAGTTGCGTGCGCGTTTGGATGGCACGGATGAAGTCGTTGAGGAACGTCTCGGTGGAGACGTAGAGCACCTTGCGGCCCCGGTAGTTCTCCTGGACGTAGTTGCCGATGGCGTGGAGCAAGTGGGTCTTGCCGAGCCCGGAGTTCCCGTAGATCATCAGGGGGTTGTAGGCCCGCCCCGGGGTTTCGGCGACGGACTGGGCGGCCGCGAAGGCCAGCCGGTTGGAGGGTCCCGGCACGAACGAGTCGAAGGTCATCCGAGGATCGAGCCGGGCGGGCTGCTCGGCCGCCGACGCGACGGCGACGGCGACGGGCGGCTCGACAAAGTCAGGCGCCGCCTCGGCCACGGCGGTGCCACGCGCGGCCTCAGCGACGGTCAGGGATACCTGCACCGGTGCGCCAACGAGTTTCTGGGCCTGCTCAGTGATGAAGGGCAGGTAGCGCTGCTGGGCGCGCAGGAGCTGGATCTGATTTGGCGCGCCGAGGACGAGTTGGTCGTCGTGGTAATCCACAAGGCGAAGTGTGTTGAGCCCGGCGGACCAAACTGCTTCAGAAGCGTTGTCGCGTAAGGAGTCTCGCAGGGCTAACCATATTTCCTCACCGCTCGGCACGATCTTCCTCCACAGGGCGCGACTGACATTATCCACAAGCGTCTCAGGGGCGCGGCGCTCGATTGCTTCGTAGGGTGAGCCACCATACACCCATTTGCCGAGCTCTGCTGGGGAGAATCTGAGCGTCTAGTAAGATTCGTCGCCGTGGCGCCCGAGCGACCCCCAGGGGGTGACGCGAGGTGCCGCGCAACTTTGAAGAAAAGGATTCCGTGAAACGTACCTATCAACCGAACCAGAGGAAGAGGGCCAAGACGCACGGCTTTCGCGCGCGCATGCGTACCCGTGCCGGCCGAGCAGTCCTTAAAGCCCGTCGCGACAAGGGCCGTCACCAGTTGACGGTCTAGCTGCGGTGCCCGGTCGGGTCCGAACCCGCCGGCAGTTCGCCCGCTTCGCGACACCCACGGGACGCGGCCAGAGCGGGCCACTACGAGTCAGCTTCGTAGAGGCCCCGCCGGAGGAAGCAACCGTGAACGTGGCCTTCGCGATCGGGCGAAAAGTCGGTGGCGCCGTGAGGCGCAACCGGATCCGCCGTCGGCTCCGAGCCGTGATCGACGACCTTAACCCTCAACCACAGCCTGGTTCATACCTGATCAGGTGTGATTTTGAGACAGGAAGCCTCGACTATGAACAACTCCGCTACCACCTTCAGAGAGCACTTGAGCGCACCGTCAAGTAGTGGGCCGACCAGGGTGCTGATCGCCCTTGTGCGTGCCTACCAGAGTGCGTGGGCCGGGCGGCTCTCGCCGTGCCGGTTCTTCCCGTCGTGCTCGAGTTACGCCATCGAGGCGCTCGAGACTCACGGCGCGGTCCGAGGCACCTGGCTCGCCGCGCGGCGCCTGTGGCGCTGCCGACCCTTTGGCCCGCACGGGATCGACCTCGTGCCCGAGCCCCGGCGAGCGAGGAGCTAGGCCGTGCACTCCATCGAGCACTTCTTCGGAACGATCTTCGGGCCGATCCTGCACGCCTTCGGCTGGGCACTCGCGTTCCTCTACAGCCTCATCCCGAACTACGCGGTCGCGATCACGCTGCTCACGATCATCATCATGGTGCTGCTCACCCCATTCACGGTCAAGAGCACGCGTTCGATGATCCAGATGCAGCGGCTGCAGCCCGAGATCAAGAAGCTCCAGCAAAAGTACAAGGGCCCCGAGTACCGCCAACAGATGAACGAAGAGATGATGAAGCTCTACCGGGAAGAGGGCGTGAACCCGCTCGGGAGCTGTCTGCCGCTGCTCTTGCAGATGCCCTTCCTCTTCATCCTCTACAGCGTGATTAAAGGTTTAGCGTTCACGGTCACCTCCAAGAGCGGTGTCATCAAACCCGAGCCGCGCTACATCCCACACACCTCGAAGATGTACGCGAACTTGATCCACTCGATCGGCCAGATGAACGTGTGGGGGATGAAGTTGAACTTGAAGGCCTTCAGCCCGCACAGCTCGTTCGCCGCGCAGATCCCGTTCTTCGTCTTCGTCGCCGTCGCTGTGGCGGTGCAGTACTTCCAGATGGCGCAGATGAACAACCTCTCGCGTAAGCGCGGCCAGCCGATGCCGTCGCAGCAGTTGGCCATGCAGCGGGTGCTGCCCATCATCTTCGCGTTCTTCTATCTGGCGATACCCGCGGCGGTCGTGCTCTACATGATTATTTCTACGGTCATACGCATAATTACTCAGGACATCATGTTCCGAACGGGCGTCTCGAATCCGAACAAGGGCGTGCGCGAGATCGCGAGCGAACGGGAGATCGAGGCCACCAGCGAGGTTGTCGAACCTGACCCGAAGCCCAAGCCGCCGGCTACGAAGAGCCCCTCTCCAGCGCGACCGTCGTCGGGCAATCGCCCGGCCAGTGCCTCCCGGCCGGCGAAAAAGACCCAGAGCCAGCCCCGCTCAAGGGCGAAGCGCAAGAGAAAGGCGCGGTGACCCATGGAGTGGGTAGAGACAACCGGCAAGACCGTCGACGAAGCCACTGACCGAGCGCTGGCGCATCTGGGCGTGCACGCCGATGACGCGGAGATAGTTGTCATCGAGGAGCCCAAGACCAACTTCCTGGGAAGAGTCCGGGGCGAAGCCAGGGTGCGCGCAAGGGTGCGTCCGAGCGGACCGCGCCCCAAGCGATCGCGGCGAGCAGCCGCGAGCAGCGAGCGACCTCGCGGCGCCCGAAGCGACCGGCCACACACCGAGAAGCTAGTCGAGGGCGGAGCCCGACAGGTCCGAGAGAAGAGTGCGGCGCGCACGTCGTCCGCCAAACGGGTGAAGGCCGTGAGAAGCCAGCTGAAGGAGGACAACATGGCTGAGGGAATCTCGCTCGCCGAGCAGGGTGCTATTGCCAAGGAGTTCTTGATCGGACTACTGGCGTCCATGGGCATCACGGCGGAGGTGTCCGTAAAGGAACTCGATGAGGAGACCGTGGAGGTCTCCATCAACGCGAATCCACCCACCGAGCTCGGTGTGCTCGTTGGTCCTCGGGGCACGACCCTGCAGGCGCTGCAGGAGGTGACCCGCACCGTGGTTCAGGCCAAGAGCCCCAGTCGCACTGACCGGATCCTGGTTGACGTCGCCCAGTACCGAGAGCGCCGCGTTGCGGCGCTCGGGCGGTTCGCTCGACAAGTGGCGCAGGAAGTGATCGACACCGGCGAGGAGCGGGCTCTCGAGCCCATGTCAGCCGCCGACCGCAAGGCAATCCACGACGCTTTGGCCGAGAACGAGAGCGTGGTGACACGCTCCGAGGGAGAGGATCCTCGGCGCTTCGTGGTGGTTTCCCCCTCGTAGCGATCTGGTGAGCGGGAGCTGGTTATCGCGCGCGCTCGAGGAGTCGAGATCGCGCGGATTTCTAGGGCCGGGCTCTCTCGACGGTCAAATCCAGCACGCGGAGGGTTTCGCCCACTGCTGGGAAGCAGAGCGCGGCTCTCCCCCCGACTGGTTTCTCGATCTTGGTAGCGGTGGGGGACTGCCGGGACTCGTGTTGCTGGAGCGCTGGGGTACTCCAGCTGTCCTGCTCGACTCGATGGAACGGCGCTGCCGGTTCTTGCAGGAAGTGCTCAGTTGGCCCGGGGCACCCGCAGGGGCTGAGATCGTGCACGCGAGGGCCGAGGCCGTCGCTCGTGAGCCAAGCCTGGAAGGTCGGTTCGACCTCGTCACGGCCCGATCGTTCGGTTCGCCGGCGGTGACGGCTGAGTGTGCGGCGCGATTTATGAAGGTTGGGGGAGTCCTCCTTGTCTCGGAGCCACCGCGTGAACGCTCGCTGAATCGATGGAATCACGACGGTCTGGCCGCGCTGGGACTTTCTGACGCCGGCCGGCGGCAGTTCGCCGCGAGTTACGAGATGCTTGTGAAGGACCAGCCGACCGACCTGAGGTACCCCCGGGAGTCAGGTAGACCGAAGAAGCGCCCGCTGTTCTGATGTTTCACGTGAAACACCATGATGATGTTTCGCAGGGAACCCTCAAGTTCGGAGAGCGAAACCCTCAAGATTTTGCCACTTTGGGTCGGGATTTGTTTCACGTGAAACAGTCGAGCGCGTGACGTTGACGATGTTTCACGTGAAACATTGGTACTTGACGGAAAAGCAAAAACCGAGTTGAATGGCTGGTATTCGACGCCGTGTCGGTGGGATCCTGCGGGCGGAAAGAGGCTCATGGCGGACGCCATTGGAATGACGATTTTTGCTGTGGCCAACCAAAAAGGGGGCGTGGGAAAGACAACCACGACAATTTCCCTGGGGGCCGCGTTGGCCGAGCAGGGCAAGCGGGTGCTGGTCGTTGACATGGATCCGCAGGGCAACGCGACCACGGGACTCGGCATTGACGGACGTCAATTCGAGCGGTCGGTCTACGACATCCTGCTCAACGACGTGCCCATCGTCGACATCGTCGAGCCGACGGGCTTCAACAACCTCTTCGTGGCCCCCGCTACCTTGGATTTGGCCGGTGTCGAGCAGGAACTGACCTCGATCATCTCGCGTGAACTTCGCCTGAAGCGGGCCATTACCTCAGTAAACGGCGATTTTGACTACATTTTCGTGGACTGTCCCCCGTCGCTCGGGCTGCTCACGATCAACGCGCTTGCCTGCGCCGACAGCGTGCTCATCCCGCTGGAGTGCGAGTACTTCGCGATGCGGGGTGTCGCGCTGCTGATGGAGACCATCGACAAGGTGCAGCAGCGGCTCAACCCGAGGCTGACGATCGACGGACTTCTGGGCACTATGTACGATTCGCGTACTTTGCACACCCGTGAAGTCCTCAGCTCGATAGTGAACGGCTTCGGTGACAAAGTTTTCCATACGGTAATTAACCGCACTGTGCGGTTCCCGGACGCTACCGTTGCTGGTGAGCCCATCACGACGTTCGATACCTCGTCGATGGGGGCTAGTTCCTACCGTGAACTCGCCAAGGAGGTACTCGATCGGTGGCAGGCAGGGGACGGTCACGCCGGGTAAGCATTCCCGGGGTCGCAGAGCTGCTGCGCCCCGCTGTGCCCGTACCAGTCTCCTCAGATGAACGTCAGGCAACAG
>DASPVS010000060.1:0-4395 GCA_035622235.1 Acidimicrobiales bacterium
AAGATCGGTTGAGAAGCCGAGCGACCCGTGCGCTTGAATCGCTCGATCGATGACGTTGTAGAGCACCGACGCCCCGTAATACTTGATCATCGCGATCTCGACTCGTGCAGCGGGAGCTCCTTCACGATCCATCTTCCAAGCGGCGTGGAGGGTCATCAGTCGAGCGGCCTGCATCTCCGCGAGGGAGTCCGCGATCCACTGTTGGACCATCTGTTTGTCTGCGAGGAGAGAGCCGTGCAGGTAACGCGAGACTGCACGCTCACAGAGCATGTCGAAAGCCCTTTGTGACTGGCCGAGCCAGCGCATGCAGTGATGGATGCGGCCCGGGCCGAGTCGCATCTGCGCCAGGCGGAAGCCGTCACCCTCGCGCCCGACGAGGTTCTCGACAGGAACTCTGACATCGCGGTAGATCACCTCCGAGTGGGCGCCGAACTTTCCGAAGTGCGGCGTGGGGTCTTCCATCGTCGGCACGTCCCGTACGACGTCGACGCCAGGTGTGTCAGTTGGGACGACGATCATCGACGTGCCCTGGTACGGGTGTACGTCGGGATTGGTCACCGCCATGACGATCAGGAAGTCGGAGACGGATCCGTTGCTCGTGAACCACTTGTGGCCGTTTATCACCCACTCCTCGCCGTCGCGCACCGCGCTGGTTTTGATGAGTGTCGGGTCGGCCCCCGCACCTGGCTCTGTCATCGAGAACGCGCTGCGAAGGTCTCCCGCGAGTAGAGGCTCGAGCCACCGCGCCCGCTGATCTTCCCGCCCGCTCTCCTCGATCCCGACGGCGAGCAGTTCGGCGTTGCCGGAGTCCGGAGCGTTGTTCCCGAAGACGAATGGAGCGAGGAACGACCTGCCGAGGACTTCGTGGAGCAGACCGAGCTTCACTTGACCGAATCCCATGCCCCCCAATTCCGGCGGCAGATGAGCGGCCCAAAGGCCTTGGCGCTTGACCTCGTCCTGGAGCGGGCGAACGACCTTGCTGATCTCGTCATGCGTCAAGTCGAGCGTCTCGAGCGGGAGGACCTCCTCGTCCACCAGCAGGCGTGACCACACGAGCTTCTCTTCGTAAGCAGGATCCGTCTCGAAATCCCATGCCATAGGACAGCCTCCTCACCTCGTGGCCTTTTGCTTCTCGCCGGTCGCGCTCCAAGACCGCTACCGTCTGGCCGATGCAGAGCGGACAGCGGTACGGCGAACAGGACACCCGAACGCGTACCACGGTGACGCTGCGGGCACCGTACCCGACCTGTCCGGTCGAGCTACCGGACGCCCCTGACATGGCCGGGTCACGCTCGCTCTTCGCACTAGCGGCGGTCGCCCTTGTCGACGAACGCAGGCTGCTCACCCACGACGAGCTCGTCCGTCTTGCCGTGGTGCCAGACGACGCGGTCGTCGGCCTTGCATCACTTGCGCACGAAGTCCGTCTTGCGTGGTGCGGGCCTTCGGTGGAGGTGGAAGGGATCCTCTCAGCGAAAACCGGCGGATGTCCCGAGGATTGCCATTTCTGTTCCCAGTCCGCACAGTTCGATTCTCCGGTGAAGGCGACGCCTTTCCTCGACACGTATGAGGTGATCCGGGCCGCGAACGAAACGGCGTCGACTGGTGCATCGGAGTTCTGCATCGTTCTCGCGGTTCGGGGCCCGGACGAACGGACGATGTTGCGGCTCCTCGAACTGGTTCCGCTGATCCGGCGAGAGACAGGGCTGAACGTCGCCGTGTCAGCGGGAATCCTGACCGACGAACAGGCGCAGCGTCTCTCCGAGGGCGGGGTGCACCGTTACAACCACAATCTCGAGACGTCGCGCTCTTACTTCCCGAATGTCGTAACGACACACACCTGGGACGAGCGAGCGGAAACGTGCCGCTTCGTCCTCGCCCACGGCATGGAGCTCTGTTCCGGAGCGCTTCTCGGAATGGGCGAGTCCGACGCTCAGCGGGTGGAGCTGCTTCTGCAACTCCAGGAGGTCGCGCCCACCGAAGTCCCTCTGAATTTCCTCAACCCGAGACCCGGCACTCCTTTTGCAGACCTACCAATGGTTCGGGCGTGGGACGCGATCCGGTGGATCGCGATGTTCCGCCTCGCGTTGCCGGGAGTAATTCTGCGATACGCAGGCGGACGCGAGATCACTCTGCGGGACTTGCAGGCGATGGGCATGACCTCCGGAATAAACGCGTTGATCGTGGGCAATTACCTGACAACGCTCGGGAGATCACCAGAGGAGGATCTCCGCATGCTCGACGACCTGGGAATGCCCGTGAGCGCGATCTCAGCAGCGATTTGAGGCACGGACGTGGCGCACGAAGCTCGTGAAACGCGAGATCCTCTAAAGAGCGACGGTCTGAAACACGACTTCGACTCGTCGTGAGAGACGAACCCGCCTTCTGCATCGGGTGCGGGCGTCCAACTTCTGCGTGTACCGGCTGCTCGCGACCTCTCGATCCGCCCCGCTTCTGTCCCCAGTGCGGCCGGCGCCTGACTGTGCTCGTCAGGCCTTCGGGATACTCGGCGCGCTGTCGCGAGGACGGGGAGATCCAAGCAGGCGCGTAGACTTTCGGACCATGGACCGGATAGGCGTCGTCGACACGATGTTCGCCCGTTACGACATGGGAACCGAGGCCGTCGAGGAACTTCAGGGGTGCCCAGGATTCGGTGAACGCTTCGAGATCGTCCGCAGGACGGTCCCGGGATTCAAAGACCTCGGGGTCGAGTGCAAGCGCATGATCGAATTGGACCGTTGCCGGATCGTCGTCGCGCTCGGTATGCCCGGTAAGGCGGACATCGATCAGGTCTGCGCGCACGAGGCGTCCCAGGGAATCATGCTCGCTCAGCTCCTCACCAACACCCACGTTCTCGAGGTCTTCGTTCACGAGAACGAGGAATCGAACCCTGAGCGGCTAGCCGCTGTGTGCGTTGACAGAGCGCGTAAACACGCGCTCAATGCGTACTGGATGCTCTACGAGCCCGAGCAATTGACGCGTCGCGCAGGTCGTGGGGTACGCCAGGGCTATGGCGACGCTGGCCCACTCGTCGAGGGCCGCGTGAAGGTCGACGAACCACTCCGATCCGGTTCGGTCTCGAATCCCGTTTCGACTCCGTAACGGTTCGTTTGACCATGGGATCAGCCGAGACCCACTCCCAGGTCCAGTTCTGAGCCTCGGGTTCGATCTGGAGCACGACCCATCCCGCGCGCTGCCAGCAGGCGATCGAGCTCTTTTGTGTCTCGTGCGCTTTTGAGTTCTCTCTGATCGGCCTTTGCTTCTTCGAGCTCGAATCCCAGGTGTTTGGTGACCTGGTATTGACGCTCCGCCACTCCGGGCCCGCTTCTTTCCCCCAGGGGGCCGCGCACAGCATCGAGATTGCCGACGATCCGATCAACCGCTCCCTCTATCTCGTTCCGGGGCGCGCCCTTCGGCAGTGCGAGGCAGAACGTTCGCATGACTTGACGTCGTGTCGCGGTCGGCGAGATCTCTCCCAACGTTTTCAGGACACCGACGGACACCTCGGCGGCTTCGCGCCGGAAAGAGCCCGATGCCGCTTCGATTCTTGGTGTCCTATCCAAGATGCGATCAAGTTGGCGTGGACTCAGTCCCACTTCGCTTGCCCTCGCTCTCCACGAAGGCTTTAGGTCCAGCGGGCTAAGCGCGATGTCCTTGGGATCGCGCGTACGGGTCGCTGCTAACTCGGTCGCCCTCGTACCCGCAAGTCCATGGCTCTCGAGCTCTTTGGCAATCGCGATGGACCTGCGGGAAAAGGCGAAACGAGCCTCCTCGCTGATGCCGACGAGATCCGCCCTGCCGCCACGACCTTCGATCCAGTCGACTCCCAGACGCGACGTCAGCTCGTGCCGCAGTTGGGAGTGGTAGAAGGCGTCCGCAGCGGCACGGTGTGCATAAAGACCACGTCCGTCCAATGCGGACCACCGACCTTCCTCACCTTGTCCCAGGTTCGCCACAACCACGTGAGTGTGCAGGTGTGGATCGAGCGCGCGACTCGTTCTGTGCAGGAAGGCCGCCGCGGTCATTCCTCTGACCGGTGTAGGAATTCGGTGATCACCAACAGGCCGCCTCACAGCGAGTGCATGGTCTTCCAGGTAGCGAACCGATGACTCGACCGCACAACGCTGGCCCTCGGCCACCTCGCCACTCACCTCAGGATCACCGAGAGCATGAAGGAGGCTGACCGACTTTGGCGCGCAAAAGGTCAGGTCGTAACCGGCAACGACGACGCGGTTTTGGTGGTTCGAAAGGGCCTTCGCGGTGAGAGGGTGCTCTCCCCTCAGAACGGAGCCCAGTGTGTCCTCTTCGACGTGTCCACTCAAACCCAGGTCGGGGACAGCTTTTCCCAACCAGACGCCCGCCGGCTCGACACCCGTACCCGTCCCGTCTGCCACCTCC
>DASPVS010000061.1:0-10036 GCA_035622235.1 Acidimicrobiales bacterium
AAACTGAGGCTGTATCCGTCGATTTGGACGCCGTGCGGTCGGCCACCTGTTGTGCCGAGAATCAGAATTATTATCCCACTTGCAGCCAGTGAACCCAGAGCCGCGAATGCGAGGTCGCGCAGGGCGTCCCACCGTTTTCTCAGTGCTGCGAGAAAGAGCAAGACAGCGACGGTTCCGAACGATCCTCCGATCCAGAACACGTTCACAAGCCAACGGATGCCGTTAGGCGGAGGACTCAGCACCTTTGCGATGACGATCTCGGGGTGTGAGTTGCTCTGGATGACGAGCACCGAGCACAGAGTGGCCAGAATCGAAACGATCAGCCGGATTCCGTCGGATCCGCGTCGACGCCTCTTACCATCCCCCACGGGAGCGAGAATCAGCGATCGCCAGTCGATCGCTTCTCGCGTCTGGCCCGTTTCGCTGTTCTGATTTTGATCTTCTTGGCCTGTCTGGTGTTCTTGTGGTGTCTCGACCGCCATGAGTCACCGCCCTCCGTGAGCCGTACAGATCCTTATGACCATCGGGTTCCGGCACTTCGGCCTGCAGGTCGAGACGTTCTCCGATCGGCGATCCGACGGAACCACCATCTGCGTGTTGCCCGCGGGAACGTTCGACGCCATGTTTCTCCTCCTCTGACTAAGTCGCGCGTCCCGTGATCCGTACGGGTCCGTATCTCCGACGGTAGAAGAAGTAAATGACCGCGCCGGCTACGAGAGGGAGCCAGTACGAGATCAAGCGATAGGCAAGTGTCGCCAGGAACGCTCTTCCGGCGGAGACGCCGGACAGTACGAGGAGGCCTCCCAAGCTCGCCTCGACGATGCCGAGTCCGCCGGGCGTAAGGGGAACCAGGGCGATGATCCCTGTTGCGGCGTAGGCCAACAAGACGAGTGAAGGTCGCGGGTTGCTACCGGAGGCGCGCAAAGCTCCGAGCAGGCTCAGATAATCAAAACCGAGGCGGCCTCCGATCAGGAGCACCGCTTTCAGCCAGTTGCGGCCGAGGGCTCGGCGTACGTCGTCCCGCTGTTGTAGGAGCCGGGCGCCGAGGTCTTCCGTTTTGCTTCGACGTCGAGGGATTTTGTTTAGCAGCCACTGAACCGCATCACCGAACATGGCGAGGGGTCGATCGGTCCTCATGACGACGATGCCCAGGAGTACATAGACGCCAAAGGCACCAAGACCGAGCAAAGCGGCGTGGCTCAACCCAGCGCTGACTGGCACTCCACCGAGGATGGCCGGCAGTGCGAAAATGGGAAGCGCGAGCAGACCACCGATCGATAGTAGCGATGTCGCCGTGAGGCCCGCTACGGCTGTGTCGGTGTCGGTCCCTGCGGTGGCAAGCATCCGGAATTGGACCGCAGCTCCTACGGCTGAGCCACCCGGAAGCACATTGGTCACCGCGTTTCCCGTCAAACCAGCAGCGACAACGGCGAACCAACCACTCGTTCGCAACACGATCCGCTGGAGCCCGAACGTGCACCAGAAGCTGGCAACTTCGGCTGCAAGTGCCGCAAGCAACCACGCTGGGCTCAAGGTAACCAGGCGAGGCCACGCGCCAACAATCCTGGTGATGCTTGGAAGCACGACGTACAAGGCCAATCCGGTCACCACCAGAGCCGCTATCCCGCGCACCAGATCCTTGCGAGAAATGTCGAACCCCTGCGCCGATCGCCGCGCACGGCTCTTAGAAAGAGGCGACGCGTTCGGCGGGTCCGGTAGAGTCGGTCCTAGTCCTTTCGACATGGGGCCCTGTGCTTTGTGGACCCTCTGTGTATTGGCCTCACAGCCGACACCGTATCTACTACCGAACGAAGCTACTGTTAGCCGATCGCTACGCACGGTGCCATTCACCATTCTGAGGATCACAAGTGAATTTTCGCTCGGGCTTACGGAAGCGAGAGCTTCGGCCGGGGGTACCGGTTACCCGCCATAGACCTACTGCCCAGCGGTTGATCAATCGTTCTTGGTGCCAACTGTGCCACCGCACCTCCGGTCGATGGGCAGTGTGCCTGCATGCTCACACGGAGTGTCGCTGTTAACGAACCTGGCTCGCACCAGTGAAGAACCCTATTACTTGACTGAGGTTTTTCGCGCCGACTGTAAATCTAAGTTGGTAACCGACATTTCCAGGGCGGCTTCGTCGCTTCGGCTTCAGCCTGGAGCGGGAAGCCATCCTCCCCCAAGCAGAGCACACCAATACCCGCCTCTGACGGGTCGGATGCTCCGTTGTGGTCTGGTGGCTCTCAGCAAACCAACCCCCGAGCTCCGCTTCTCTCTCTGGTTCCTCTACGGTCATCGCTCGGGGTACCGTTCGTGACTCAACCCTCACGGGACCAGGCAATTTCCCTGGCGCGATTAAGCAGCCGAGGGTGCGAGAGTCATTGCGCTGGCCCACTAGACGTTTGTTCTGGCGCGCTAACCGACTAAAGGAGAGGCTATGCCCGACGATATTGCGCTGTTTACCGCTACCTATTCAACCGTTTCAAACGCGGTGGCTGGTCTAGCCAACGTCGAGCGACTACATGGCGAAAAGATGATTGGAACGTTCGACGCCGCAGTGATCGACAAGGAGAATGGGAAGCCTCGTATCGTGAAGCGGATGGATCGCCCATACTCTCGTGTGATCCCCGAAGTCTTCGGCGGAGGACGACTGCCGAGGAAAGAGCTCAAGGACGCGGCTAACGAGCTGACATCGGACGAAGCCGGATTGATCGTCGTCGGCGAGCCGACAATCGAGAAGGGTGTCGATGAAGCGTTGAAAGGCGCAGTCAAGGTCATCCGACATTCCCTGAATGCAACGACGGATGAGATTGCGGACGAGCTACAGGAGGCTCTAAAAGAGTGAGCAACCGCTCTCAGGCTCGATAACCCGCGTCTATCTTTCCGCTGAAACGTCGACAACCGCTTCAGGGCGGCGGCGTCTCACCCCCGATGGTTGACTGCAGCGGGGGTGTTCACACTCAGCGATCGGGTGGTTGGTTCGACTGACAGCTGGGAATGCCAGACGTGCGACCGCGGCAGAGCCTGGCACGCGGCAAAGGTTGGTGCGCGGCTAACGTCGCCCGGAGGGCTGGAGGCACTTGCAATGCCTAAGTCGTACCAACGACCCATGTCGAATCAACGAGCAGAGAGGCCGCGGTGAACTGGTTCCTCTTTGCTCTGGGGTTGGTCGTGGTGGTCGCGACGGGAGCGAGCGTCCTCTTCACGTTGGTACTGCCTCGCCGGCCCGCGGGCTTCGAGCGTGTTTCGCTGTCGGTGAACCGTGCTGTTCGACTGGCGTTCGTGGGTGTCGCCCGGTTGGCACGCTCATACGAAGCGAAAGACGCGGTGTTGGCACCGGTCGGCCCGGTGGCGCTGGTTGCCCAACTCATTTTCTGGTCTGCGGCTTTCATCGTCGGATTTGCGCTTATGCTCCAGCCGACGGTCCACAATCTGGCGGACGGTTTCCTCCAAGCAACCGGCTCGTTCTTCACCGTTGGGAGCGTCCACCCGGGGGGAACAGAGAACGTTCCAATCGACGTCGCTGCCGGCGCCGTATGGCTCGTCCTCGTGACCCTCCAGATCGCTTACCTCCCGGCGCTGTACGCAGCCTTCAGTCAACGCGAGGGTCTGGTAGCCATGCTCGAGAGCAGGGCCGGGGTCCCTGCATGGGGGCCCGAGCTCCTTGCGCGCCACCAACTGGTCGGCATAATCGACACACTTCCTGATCTCTACTCGTCGTGGGAGTCGTGGGCCGCCGCTGTGGCCGAAAGTCACACCACGTACCCGGTGCTGCTCCTGTTCCGATCCCCGGAACCGTGGTTCTCGTGGTTGCTAGCACTGCTCGCAGTGCTGGACGGCGCAGCCATGCACTTAGCGCTTTCTCCCGCAACGGCTTCGTCGAACGCCCGACTTTGTCTTCGCATGGGCTTCACCGCGCTTGATCGCATCGGCTCGATGCTCGGTTGGCGGTTAGACCCTGATCCACTGCCCGAGACGCCGATCAACCTCACCTATGACGAATTCGCGGAGGCCGTCGACATGCTCGCGGAAATTGGCTTCCCCATCGAACGATCTGCTGAGGATGCGTGGCCCGATTTCCACGGCTGGCGGGTCAACTACGAGCATGTCGCTTATCGGCTCGCCGATCGCCTAGTGGTACCCCCGGCACCTTGGTCGGGACCTCGACGTCATATCGGCCCGGACATCGTGGAGCCTCGTCGCCCGCCGCACCGTCGGCCGGCGACGGGAGCTCAGGCGGCCATACCGCGAGCGCTTAAGGCAGACCGGGTTCTATTGGACGGTATGGGGGAGTCATGAGCGAACCTGCGCCGATCTTCCGCCTCGTAAGCCCGTCGTGGAGAAGCTCCGCGACTCGGGCTCCGTTGGACGCAAAACCCAACGCGCGTTTCGAGGCGGCCAGCAGGCGGTCTAGCGAGGGCCGCTCACCGGCTCCGGCCATGATTGCAGGTCTTGGCACCCGTGATCCGATGCCCGGGCCTCCTCGGAAGATCGCATGTGAAGAAGAGAGGACCGCCCATAGGCCCCACGCGGACGCGGGATGTCGCGGGCGATCCCTGTGGACAACAATGGATGGTGACGTTGGCTGCCGAGCGCAACCGACGGTGAAGGCGCTCGATTCGATGACCAACACGGAGGAGCCATGGCGATGCACGTGACAATTCAGGCGTATCCAGAGTCCGCCAACGAACCGGGCCACAACTGGCATCGTGTCTATTTCAACTTCGTCACAATGATCGACGCTCCGCTCGTGGAAGACATCGAATCTGTCACCGTGGTCAGCACCGACGACGCGACGACGGTGATGTACAAGGATGGAGAGTCGTTCCGCACGCTCAAGCGAAACGTGAGCGAATGGGGCCTGCAGGCGATGTACAAAGAGGTGGAGTCCTTATTGAGAGACAAGCTCTTCGTGCCGCAGAAGGACGGCTGAGAGGGAGTATCTCGTCAGTGTGAAGTGGACGTGAGTTCGCGAACATTCCGAAGCTCGATTCTCCAATGACCACCCTTTTTGACGACGTTCTGGGTGATGGCCGAGAGACCGAGAAGGGTGACCGGGGGACCGCTTTCGACGATGAGAAGGATCGATCTAACGACCGCCTTCGTATTATCGACTTCGTCTACGACAACGTTCAACGAGAGGTGTGCTGTCGTGGCGCCTTCCGAAGCCCAGATGGCGCCCAGGGACCTGCGGAGTTGGCCTTTCCCGTTGTGCTCGCCCTTGGCGCCCACCAGGCGAGCGTCGTCCGTGAAGCACGCCAAATAGTCCTCGACGTTCCTTGCGGTGGCAGCGGCGTCGGCCCGGGTCACCACGTCAACGATGTCGAGACGGTCCTCGGTGGAGAGGGTCATGCAGACGTCTCCGGTCGCAACCACGATTCCACCCGCGCTTGCAGGTCTATCGGGAAGATGCTTTTCGGAACCATGCCGTGGACGGCTTTCGGTGGCGTAGACGTGTAGGCAGAACCTGTCTGATGCGAGTACTGCGTCACACGAAAGCTCACCGCCATGCTGCAGAGGGCGTATGCCTCGCTCTTCTTGATGCCGGAGGCTTGGTGCAACCACTCGATGAGGCTCCGCAGGCAGGACACGAGAGCATCGTCGAGACTGTCCGCGAATCCGATGCCGATCCAATGCGTGGGCGTATCTCCGAGCGGCGTCTCCAGCGTTACTCCGGCGTGGAGGTCATAGCGGATCTGAAGTTCGTCGGCGGCAGTTTCGATGGCAGTCTGATCGACTACTCCGTCTCCTTGGAGTGCATGGACGTCGCCGATCCATATCCGTCCGCCCGGCTTCTGGACGGGGAGAAACAGTGAAGAGCCGACCGTCAATTCCCTCAAGACCAAATTCCCGCCGTAGGGTCCTGCCACGATCGCGCTCACCTGTTCGTCGCCGGCTGGTTCGACCGCCATGACCCCCAAGAAGGGGGCCATCTGGAGCCAGATGCCGGACACGTATTCGGTGGCGATTCGTTCGTCGTCGAAGCGGAAGTAGTGGACGTACGGCTTGTCGAAGTCCGACGGGAGTGCCCCTACTCCGAGGGGAAACGAGTTCCAGCCCCAATCCCGGGTTCGTAGCGAGAGGACGCTGCACTCGACAACGTCCCCCGGGCTCGCGCCAGACACCTCAACAGGGCCGAGCATGGAGTAAGGGCCGTTCGGGTACCGGTGTCTGAGCGGTTCGCGTTCGGCAAAGGTCATCCCGAAGGTGGCCTCGTTGCCCCAGTGGGTCCAAGTGTTGGGATAGCTGACCAAGTCACCGGACGCGATGGTTGCGACAGGGTCCGCAGCGGGATCGAGATATCCCGAACGCACTGTCTCGGACGTGGACTCGACGACGTGAGTCTTCATTTCTCACACTCCCGATCGGGCCGAAACGGTCCCCATCCGAGTCTCCTCCCAGAACCTGGGAAGCGCATCACGCGAGGACGTAGTTTCCAACATCAGATCGCTGTCGAGCCTTCCACGCTTGCGAGGCTCCAGGTAATCACGTCAGGTCGAGCGGGTTCCGTCGACCTTTGCGATGCACCCCCCGCGGCCTCCGCGTCGAGAGCCCTGCCTCGAGGAGTGTCCCTGGTGTCCTTCCTTTGATCGGGTTGGCGCGAGGCAGCATCGAGGGTCACGGTCTGGTCGGCTGGGCCGTCGCCGCTGGACGCGCCAACAACGCCGGTGGTTCGGCTCTTCGGTGTAAAGAGAGCGCAAAGATTGACCCCGACTTCTTTACATGGGCTTGCTTTCGCCTTAAAAGAAAAATATGCGAGCTCAGGTTGAATCGAGGGCGCGCAGTCAATGCGTGACCGGCCAGGGCGGTCTCACCGCTACAGCTCGCCGATCAACTCGGTTAAAGAGGTTCTTCTGATGCGCAAGATCGAAGACCGTAGAATCGCGACGCCGGACGTCGCCGTCCCGACTGAGGAGAATGGCGCTCCTTTTCGCAGGGTGCTCGTGCTGGTCGAGTCGTTCACGGCATCTACGAAGGCTCTTTCGCTTGCTGCGCGTATCGGGCAGAGCAGAGGTGGGCCGTTAAGGGTTGTCCACGTCCGGATGTGGGACAGAGCGATGCCGCTCTGCGGCGGCCGCTTCTACCCGGAGACCAGCGAACAGGCGACGATGATCCTCGACAGCGCGATGACGTTCGTCTGGGCGCGCGGCGTCGAGGCGAGTGGTGTGGTCATAGAAGCCGAGCGGTCTCGCATCGCGGCCGCAGTAATTGCGGAGGCGTCTCGGTGGGGTGCAGACGTGATCGTGCTCACGGCACGTCCAAGGCATTTCTTCACGCCCGGAATGTGGGAAAAGACGACCAATCGGGTGATGCGAGCGTCATTCTGCCCAGTTCTCTCTGTGTACCCGAGGCTGAAATGAACATCTACTTCTCCCATCGTCGCACTATCGAACGATTCGTGAAGACCGTATTGCCCGGACTCGGATGTAGCCGTCATGTTCTCGGCACTGAATTCACTTCTGTGTCTCCGTCGGCAGCAGAGGTCGTCGATTTCACAGGTCGTGCCGCAGTCGCTCTGATACTCGGTGCCGCAGTCGGAGTCGAACGACAGTGACACCAACGAATGGCCGGGCTCCGCACAAATGCCCTTGTGTCCCGGCAGCGGTCGGTGTGCTCGCCGGCGGCGGGTATCTCGTCGAGGCCGGCATAGGAGCATCGCTCGTAGTCATGGCCCACGCTTTCCTCCGCCCGATTGCAAGGAGGATCGATCGACAACCGGCGACAGAGGAGAGCGAGGTCGTGAGCCTTTACAGATTTCGGGCAGTTTGTCGGGAGCACGAGGAGGCACATATTCGGGCACTCGTCGTTCAGATGCTGGCGAAGGACGACTTCGTCATGCGGGCGATGCGGAGCGAGAACATCGAGAGCCGGACAGGCCTTGTAGAAGTCGAAGCAGAATTGCAACGGGTCGGACGTGATGACGTTGCGCTCGAGGGAGCAGTCAGCCGGCTTAGCTTGGAACCGAGCGTCGTTTCGCTGAGCTGGAGTGTCACCGACGAAGTCGGCGTTGTGATCGACGCCGAATTCAGGCGAGATCCCAAGAGGCTCGAAGCAGTCCTGGCGGTACCTGCTGACGTCCCGCCAGTCGAGAGAGATGTGGGTTCCACATCCCGATGACGTGACGTGATGGTGCAGCGGTTGTGCTGTTATCAGAACCCAAGCCGTTCGTTCACCAAGATTGCGGTGATACGGCCCGGGGCGATCGACTTATTCATGATGAGGACGTTGTTAACACCGCTGGGAACCCCATACGCCTGCCTGGCGCGCCGATCCTCGAGGGGAAAGCAATACTCGTCGATTCTGCGGATTCCCGCGTCCAAATCGGCGACTACCTTCTGAGCCCCGACGACGAGAACCACATGTCCCGCTCCAGAGGCGATCGGACCGAGCTGACTTCCGCTTGCGGACGCAATTAGAAGTGTGCCCCCTTCCGTCACGGCATGGACGCTGCCTACGACCCAGTCGGGCGAGGCCGATAGCTGACGCATCTCCCGGGCCTGCATTTCTCGGTCCATCTGATAGAGACGAAGGCGAAGCGCTTGATATTGCCCGGATCGCTCGATGTCCTCGGCGACTCCGATGACTTCGAGGGTGCGTGAAGTGTTGTTGTATACCTCCGCCCCCACCGGGAGGATCGAGCGGACCAACTCTCTGGCTTCTTCGCCTGAGTCGACCACGGTGCAAGTGATTCCGTTGCGCTCGAGGGAGCTTGCAATAGCTTGGATCTGTTCCTTTGGTGCTACCGAAGAGAACTCCGCCACTGCTTCTTTGCTCGGCCCCTCCGACGGCGGTTCCCCGGGGAGGCCGGTGGTCGCTGACGTATTCACTCTCCACCTGTTTCGGCCAGTCGCTGGTGGACCAACGAAACGGCCATCGACCCTTCGCCTATGGCAGCCGCACAGCGCTTGATCGAGCCACTCCGGACGTCGCCGGCGGCGAACAGCCCGGGCATGTTTGTTTCGAGAGGTAGGGGTGGTCGAGAAAGATGCCAATCATCGAGCGCCCCGGATGATGAGCTGAGCTCGGTCCCGGTGCGAATGTACCCGGCGCCATCGAGAGCAAGTCCCACGTCTGCCGCTCCCCGGGTGCGCGGAACTCCTCCTATGCAAACGAACAGGGCGTCGGTGGGCAATCGGGCGCTGGTTCCTCCTGAGAAGACCATCAGAGCTTGCAGATGAGTGTCTGATTCGAGACCGACCACTTCCGTGCTTGTGCGAACCTCGACGTTTCCCAGCTCCTTCACTTGGCTGATCAAGTACTGGGACATAGACGCCTCTAACGAACTGCCTCGGACGAGCAAGGTCACGTGAGCGGCGTACCGGGAGAAGCGCACGACCGCCTGCCCGGCCGAGTTCCCTCCTCCGACGATGGCGATGCGACAGCCACTGCAGGTGACTGCTTCGCTCGGCCCTGCGCCGTAGTACACACCGGAGCCGAGGAGCTCATCGATGCCGAGAACGTCGAGACGGCGCCAGTCCACACCACTGGCTACGAGCACCGCCCTCGATCGCACATCGGTTCCGTCGGAAAGGTGCGCGACATAACCAGCGCCGTCCCTGGATATGTCGGTGAGACGCCGGGCGAGTAACACTTCGGCCCCGAATCTCTTCGCTTGTGCAGTTGCCCGCGTAGCCAATTCACTTCCACTGATACCTTGTGGGAACCCGAGATAGTTTTCGATCATGGAGGTTGTCCCAGCCTGACCTCCTGGTGCTACCGCTTCGACGGCCACAGCACGCAAACCCTCGGATGCGGCATAGACGGCAGCTCCCAACCCCGCTGGACCGGCACCCACGATCGTGAGGTCATACTCCGAAAACGACGGAGCCGAGACCATCCCGAGTCCCGCGGCCACACCTTCCAGAGTGGCCGGGGCGAGCTGCATCCCGTCCGGAAGAACGCAGACAGGCAGCAGATCCAAACTCCTCTCTCCGGCTCCGAGCAACTCCTCGACTCGTGCTTGGTCCTCGAGGTCCACCCACTCGTAAGGGACACCATTGCGGCTTAGAAAGTCACGGATGGTGTAACCGGCAGA
>DASPVS010000062.1:0-5319 GCA_035622235.1 Acidimicrobiales bacterium
CGGTTCGTGACTGTGAATGACTCCCTGAGCGTCTGTCCGGCCTGAGTGAACGGCGTCCCCGTAATCGTGAACGACGAAAACGAGAAGGGGTCGTGTTCCGCGGCTGCCGGTCCGGCGGTGACCGCCACGAACCCGAGGACGGATGTGGCCGCGACCGCGACGGCCGCGAGGATTCGCTTCATCTGTTCTTCCCTTCTGGGGGCTACCAGCCCGGCGTATCGGTCCTATTGACTCGGGGCGCGAACGGGCGACGCGCGCTCTCGATGACTTCGAATGCGGCCGCTTTACGATGTCCAGACGGCGACGGCCGCTTCCAGCTCCGAGTACGGAGCGCGGCCCTCGATGACATCGGTCGCGAGTGTCTTCAGGTCGTTCAGTTCGCCATCGACGCCACGCAGCCTGTCAGGGAGGGTCTGACGCATTTTGTCGGCGAACCGAGTCTCCGCGGGGCCGAAGCTGCTGCTATGAATCGGTGCCACTTGGTACCTCCTCTCCGGTCTCGATGATTCGGTCACTCTCTTGCCGCACCGGGGCGGATAGAGATTCTCCTCATCTAGCGATCTTTTCCAGTAAATCACTAGTTCCGGTCGAGAATCTACGCCTAGCATCGACGTGACGGCGAAGTTCACTTTCTACGGCCTCGGTGGGAGTCGGGAGTGTCACTTTCGGTGTCAGTCACAATGCGGAGCGACCCCTCTGGGATTCCCCGCTGGTACGAGAACTTCCCCTTGGCAGAGCGATCTCAGACCTGAAGTCGCTCCTTGCTGCGCGTTCTCGGTCGCTTCGCTTGAGGCCCGAAGTGAACTCGCTGGACGACAGTTCATCTCGCGTTAGGTTGCGGGCATGAGGTCGGAAGGTGTCGATGCCGGCCGGGGGGAATCCGGCAACGGGCTCGTGGCCAGCCAGATCGCCTACTACCGAGCCCACGCCCCTCGATACGACGACTGGTGGTTCCGCGAGGGCCGCCATGACCTCGGTGACGAATACCTCGAGAGCTGGAAGGCCCAGATCGAAACGGTTCGAACCCGTCTGGTAGAGATGGGCCAGCTGGGCGACGTTCTCGAGTTCGCAGGCGGGACGGGAAACTGGACCCGAGAGCTGGCAGTTCTCTCTAACTCGGTGACGGTGCTGGACGCGTCGCCCGAAGCGGTCGCCATCGCGAGGGAGAAGGTTTCAGGCAATGTGACGTGGGAGATCACGGACATCTTCCAGTTCCACCCTGCCCGGAGCTTCGATACCGCCTTCTTCGGCTTCTGGTTGAGCCATGTGCCGGCCGAGAGGTTCGAGGAGTTCTGGCGCTTGGTGGGCCGTTGCCTTCGACCGGACGGCCGGGTCTTCTTCATCGACAACGCCCACCCGTTACTGGCCCGCGCGGTGAGGCCAGAGTTCTTCGATGCTGGCTGGAGAAGAGAAGAGCAGTCTTTGGTCGAAGGGATCGACACCGTCACCGATCTCACCACTGGCATCTCTACTCGCCTTGCCGCTGACGGTCGCCACTACCGCCTGGTGAAGATCTGGCGGGAGCCAGAGGAACTTTGCTCCCAGCTTGACGATCTGGGCTGGTCCTTGGAGATCGCCTCCACAGAATGGGCGTTCATCTACGGCTCCGGCCACCAGAGACCAGCCGGCTCTTTCGCTACCCGACGGATGTCGCAACACCGCGCCGGACCGGGAGGCGCATAACACGCGAATACGGGAGCGCGCCGAACCTGCGTACTGAGGATTGCAGTCAACCCGAGCTGTAACCACATGGCTGTGCGATCCAGCGTGATGTGACGGTCTCACGCCGGGGCGGAAGCCACGCATCCCGACAATTGAGTGCGGGTCTCGCTTCCGCCTGGGATACTCGTCGAAATGAAGGCGCCAGGGGTTGATCTCTTCGACGATCCAGCGTGGGTCAATGCGGCGCCGATCACAGATCCAATTCAGCCTCGTCGCGCCACGGGTGTCGCTGTTGGGGCGGCCATCTTGGTAGGCCTCGTCCTTGGTTATCTGGGGTGGTCACTTCCGGTCCTGGGAGGCTCGCTCGTTATCCCCACCCTCATTGTTTTCGCAATCGGTGCAGTCATTGCCGCCGGCGCTTCCATCCTCTTGCTCGCTCGGCCATACAGGCGTGATCTCCGCGTGTTCACCCTTGCCGTCGTCGCGTTCACGTTGGTTGCGTCTGTCTGGACATTCCAGTTCTCGTTGGCAGCGTCCGTAGCGTGGGATAGCGGCGCGACACACCAAGCACAGTTGGCACTTGCACAGGTGAGCAGAGGTCCGAAGAATGCAAACGGCGTCCCTCTTAATCCTTGCCTGAATATCTCAACCGGCAGCATCGGACCGCTGAATAGTCCGTACCGAGAATGTGCAATCTCAACAAGAGAAGGCCACTTCGTCCTATTCAGCGCCATCGGGGTCACCCCGTTTAGAGGTCTGGGGTATACCGACGTTGGAGCAGCCACATTTCCCGACGAGTGCTCCAAACATCTCATCGGCGAATGGTGGATGTTCGTTGGCTTCCCCAATAAGGGTTTGGGTCCGTGTCCGATTGGTTATCAGGCTCATGGTGGTCCCTGAGACGCTTAGGTGCCCTAAGGAGCGATCACGACATCGTGATCGTGCCGAACCCGGTCTTCCTGCTCAGGGCCGTAACCAAGGAGTATTCACGAGGGTTGTGAAACACCTGATTTTTCAGCCCAGATGGAATCTTTGAAACAACGCATCGTCGGAAAACACGTTATCTATACCTCGACCGACGCAACAGCCGATCCCAGCGCCTAGCCCACCTCTCGTGGCGAGCTCGTTGACGGACCTTCCTCTCGAGCGGGGTCTCCCACGTGGCCCCATCTTGAGGATTCCAGAAGACACCTCCGCGGAGGATCCAGCGGGGGCTGCCAGGGCTAGGGCTCGTGTTCTCCTGGTCCTCACGCGCTTCTTGCTCCGCCAGATACCTGGCATCGGCTGGACTGAGACTGTTAGGCGAAATCGGTGCCGGAACTAGCTGATCCGGCGTTGCGAGGTCTGGGGGTTCGTCTTTCGATTCGACTCCAGCATCACGCACCAAGCCAGTCGGTTTGCCGGCTGAGATCCACCGTTGTTCATGGATACCGAAGGGGTCCATGAACCATCCCTCCGCCGTCGGGTCCTCGTCCGATGCGCCTTTCATTTGCAACTCCCGGAGGCCCGCCTACGTAGACAAAGGGTGCAACCAAGTTACTTGTTTGCGAATGGCAACATGCACCCTGGATGACATCCCATCCTCTGAGCCAAATAGCCCGGATTTGTGACTTCCAGTCGGCATCGCTGTTGGCATCGGCCAGAGGAAGAGCGATTAGGAGCTCAAGTCCTTTGGCGCCGAGGGATAAAGGTCGCCGATGACCAGTTGCTGAGCCTTCGCCAAGGTGTTCTCCTCTGTAAGGAAGGACGATTGCCATTCAACCAACGAAGTCGCCGACGAGGCGCCCGAGAGGGTCCGTTCAACTTCGCCCGCTTGAAATACGAGAGCGCGTATATCGGTTTGGGCCTTTCCGGAAGATCGCAGGTAATCAATCGTGGCAATGTACTGGCCCACCGCAGAGGAGTAGCCGTTTGCCATCTCCGACGCAGCGCTCGGAGGTGAATTCAGATGGGATCTGATCCAGTTCACAAAGGACTCCTCGGCCATGGCGAGAGAGTTGGACGCAGACCGGAAGATCTGATCGTCAGAGGGTTTGATCTGACCTGCTCACAACAGGTGACGCGGACGACTCGATCGGTCCTGACCCGCCCGGTGCATTAGTGCAAGCTCCGAGCGTCAGGCAGACGCCAACCAGGCCGCACACTAAGAACCGTCCCCGCATCCGTTCCCCGTTCCTGTTGGCGCTCGAAGGAGGTCCAACGTTACCCGGGACCAGCCCTTCATCGTTGCGAGAACACACTTGGTCGGTGCGAGATTTGATGGGGTTTGCCGGCGCCGGAGTCCTACTAAAAGGAAGACGTGGCTCCCCGCAGCGCGTGTCTCTGCTCAGAGAAAGCCGATAATCAAATATTGACGATGGGAAACGAACAAGCCAGAATAAATAGGGATTTACCTCGTAAGGCGGGAGGGATTCTATGCGTCGTTTTCTACGCATCTCGGCGGTTTTCGTTGTTCCCCTGTCCATGGTGCTGTTGACCGGGGTCGGTCCAGCCGCTGGCAACGTCAGGCCCGAGGTGACGGAGGCTTCCCATTTCGTCTACACGGCCGGCGCAGCGGAAACCGATGGCGACCTCGTCTACATCGACAACACCGCCACCAACGGCAAGCCGGACGCTCTCCTCTTCGTCACCCCTCAGTACACCCCGGACGGCTTGTGCGGCTGCGTAGCGGAGCCGTATGCCCTCGGGGTCTCGTACTTCCCTTCGCCGTATGATGAATGGGTGGTCTTCCGAGAAGACCTGGATGACCTGCCCGTCGGCGAGTCTTTCGACGTGCTCGCCGTGCCAAGTACGAGCGCATCGGCCTTTGTGCAAACGGCGACGAGCTCGAACGTGACGGGGAACGCCACCTTGATCGACTCGCCGCTCACCAACCACAAGCCCGACGCAGTCATCCAGGTCACCCAGGACTTCAGCCCGGGTGGGTTCGGGGGCACCGTCAACCCGCACACGGTGGGCGTCGTCTACGACACGGCCGCCAAAGAGTGGGGAATCTTCAACGAGGACGGAGCCGCCATGACCATCGGCGCCTCCTTCAACGTCCTGGTCGGCTCAGCTGAATCCGGCGGGGGGAAGACAAAGCTCGTGAAGGCGACCGATGCCGACGAGTCCGGTGCTCATAACTCCGTCTTCTTCAGCAACAAAAAGACCAACGACAACCCCGACAACGTCACCTTCGACACCCAGGTCTACAACCCCGACGGGAAGGGTGCCGCCCTCAACAACACCGAGACAGGCGTCTGGTACGACGGCAGCAACAGCAAGGAAGCCGTTTTCAACGAGAACGACACCTTGCCGCCGGTCGGCGAGGGGTTCAACCTCCTTATCTTCCCCAGCTGACCCGCAGAACCGCACTGGTACGCCGGCGGGACCAGCCCTCGGTGGGAGGGTAACCGCACTGGATCGCTCGCGAACATGATTGCAGGACGGTTTGCCGTCACGGCCGATCCGTGCGGCTAAGGGCCTGGGTCGTCGCCGCTGGTGTGCGGTCTTTGGATCCACCCTGCTGGTATTTGCCACCCACCGGGATGCTGAACTTGACTACCTCGAACGTAACGAAACAGAGGCTCCGTTCGTTTTGCTTGGAGGTTCGTCCCAGCGAGGAAAAGAGAGCACATGATGGTCATTCGACGTATCGCTTCGACAGCTCTTGCGCTC
>DASPVS010000063.1:0-4019 GCA_035622235.1 Acidimicrobiales bacterium
ATTTGAGCCGAATAAGGCGTGACCATGAATTCCTGCGTGTCCTCGCGTCGGCGGTAGCTCAGCGGGGGCTCGGAAACCCGATAACCGACATCCAACTGACCGATGCGGTAGCCGGTGACTTGACCACAGACACTGGGTTGAACGCGTCCGCGATCGCGAGCCTCGTTCTCACCTTCCATTCGCTCGACCCTTACCAGGTGCCGACGTACACGTTGCCGATCGTCGAAGACGACAGCCCGACCGAGTCCTATTACTACAGGGGGAGCAACTACAACGCGGTCGTCTTCCCGGTCCAGCCTCTCGACGAGGACATCGTCTCTCAGTTCCTCGGCGTGACGCCCTCTTCCGACCCGACCGGGAATGCCCTGCCCGCCAGGTCCGGTATAACCGTCGCCGTCGAGAACGGGAGCGGCGAATACGACCAAGGAGCACAGACGGCTGCCGAGCTCACCGCCCTCGGTTACGACGTGACATCTGTCGGAGACACCGAGGTGAGCGCTTCGACGACCGAGGCGACCGTTCTGTACACGAACCCGGAGCAGATAGACGATGCGCTTCGGCTTCAGGAGGACCTGACCGGCTTGGCGACGATTGGTTACGACCCCGGGCTCTTCCAAGGTGACGGCAGTATCGACGTGGGCTCGACGCCGACCGGGCCCCAGCCGGATCTCGTGTTGGTGACCGGCTCGAACTTTCAGGTGAACAGCCCGGCCCCGCCGCCGACTTCCTCTCCGGTGCCGACGACCACGACGTCCCCGTCGTCGACGACGCCGGCTTCGACCACCACGACCGTCCCGAGCTACTTGTCATCCAACTCCGATCTTGCCGCCCCTTCCGCTTCGAACCCCCAACTGGAACCGTGGGACCCGCGTTCTTGTACGGCTTCCGGCGGTCCTGGACCGTGAGCAGAGGCGCCCTTGAGCAGAGGCGGCCGTGAGCTCAGGTGCCATAAGGCGCGTTGAGCAGAGGCGCCCTTGAGCTCAGGTGCCTTTGGTGTCAGCCGAAGAACGACCGAGGCGTTGCGCGAGGGCGGAAAGTGCCGAGTCGAGCTCGGCTGCCCTGGACCTGCGTGCCTGGTCAGCTTGCGCGAGCTGTTCGGCGCTCGGAGCATGAACGCCGTCACGAAGCAAACGGTCAGCCTCGAGCGAGAACATCGTCCCCCTGAGCGCGTCGGCCGCAGCGCGCGTTTCACGGCGCGCTTCGTCGTCAGGAGCGGCTGCGCTCGATCGATCGAGGGCCTGCGCTGCTTGCTCCACGCGCAGGCTCACTGCCGCACGGTGCTCCGCGTCATCGGTTTCAGGCCTTGCCCCGGCCATCAATTGTTGGGCCAGGCGTGCATCGTCGAGGGCCGCGAGCGCTCCCGGCCTCCAGTTCTTGTCGGCACGAAGTCGGGCGCGGCGTCGCACGATGAAGACGATCAGTGCCACCACCGCTGCTGCGAGGACGACGGCGATCACCGCCCAGACCCAAGGGCTCGTACCCGAACTGGCGGAAGAGGTGGGGTGAGTCACCGTGGTGGTCACGTGGGGCTGTGTAGTCGTGGGACGAGGACGCGTGGTCGAGGTCACCGGCGAAGTTGTCGTCGGCGGAGTGGTCGTGGCCGTAGTGCTCGGGATTGTGGTCGTAGGGGGAGACGTCGTCGTAGGCGCTGACGCGGACGTCGTCGTGGTCGCCGACGCATTCGCATGCGGCAAGGAGAAAACGAGGAGAGCAACCGCAGCCGCGGCCCAGGCGCGAGCAACGAAAACCGAACGGAAGACCGCGACAAAGCCTGCACGCGGCCCATGTCGGTGAACCGGAGGGCGTAACTTACGCGAGCGCATCGCCCTTCGCCATCCAGCCGTGGTAGCAATGCTCGATGCCATCGTCATGTTCCACCTCAGCAGCCGCTCGAGTGATGCACGTCTACGGCGAGGAGCCCAGGGTATGACTGCGCGGCCCATCGAGGAAACGATCGACCTGATCGACGGGACCTTCTACGGGGGCGATCCGTATCCCGCGTTTGCGTGGATGCGTGCGAACGAACCGGTTTACCACGACGAGCGAAACGAAGTCTGGGGGCTCTCTCGATACGAAGACGTAAAGGACGCCTCCAAGGATCCCGACACGTTCTCGAATGCCGGCGGTATTCGGCCCGACGTAGGCCCTCTGCCGATGATGATCGACATGGACGCCCCCGAACACCGCAGACGCCGGCGCCTGGTTTCGGCTGGTTTCACCCCGTCGGCGGTGAGGGAGATGGAAGCGACGATCGGTGAGGTGTGCGACGCCATAATCGATCGAGTTTGCGAACGAGGATCGTGCGACTTCGTCCGCGACATCGCCGCGCCGCTGCCCCTGATCGTCATCGGGAACATGCTGGGCGTGGCAAAAGAGGATAGGGACGACCTGCTCAGATGGTCGGACGAGCTGATGCGAGGTCAGGGGAGTCAGGACCCCGAAGTGATCAGCCGGATGACGGATGCGTTCGTCGAATACACGCAATACATCCACAAGCGGATCGGGGAGCGCCGGGAGACCGGCGATCAGAGTGACCTCATCGGCGCACTCGTGAACGCAACCGTCGAAGGCGACCGGTTGGACGATGATTCACTCGTCCATGAGTCTCTTCTGATCCTGATAGGGGGCGACGAGACCACGCGTCATGTCATAAGCGGAGGCATGGAGGCCCTGCAGCGCAACCCCGACCAGCTCGCAGAGCTGAAAGAAGACCGCCGCCTCCTCCCGACAGCGGTAGAGGAGATGCTTCGGTGGGTGACGCCGATAAAGAACATGTGCCGGACGACTACGCGCGACGTCGAGATGCACGGCCGGACGATCCCGAAGGCACAGAAGGTAATGCTTCTGTATCCCTCGGCGAATCGGGACGAGGACGCGTTCGAGAGCCCCGAGACCTTCGACATTCACCGGGATCCGAACGACCACCTCGCGTTCGGATACGGAGCGCATTTCTGCCTCGGGAACCGACTCGCCCGGGCTGAGCTGAACGTGATGTTCGGCCACCTGCTCGACAGACTCCCCGATCTCCGTCTTGCGGACGAGTCCGCCGTTCTTCCTAGACGCATGGCGAACTTTGTCTCGGGCCTCGAGCAGATGCCTGTGGTTTTCACACCGACGCCGCGCAACGCGAGCTAGAGATCTCCGAGCCGCAACAGCCCTGCTCGCGAGGCTCGCAACCGATTGACCGGGCGAGACGCGAGATCCGCACGACGATCGAACGCCCGATCCGCACGACGATCGAACGCCCGGGCTCAGGCTCGGCTCGAGCGATGGATCGCTCGAGGAGCCGGACGGACGTGGTGGGCGGTTGCCGTAAGGTTGCGTTCGATGGAGCCACCGCGTGACCCTCAAGGCCAGGGTGCATCCGAAGAGAAGCGTGGCCGGGGCCAGGCCGGAACGCCGAACGAAGATCTCGACGCACTTGCGGACGAGGCCGACAAGGAGAGCTTTCCGGCGAGCGATCCACCTTCTCGGTGGAGCGGTCCACCCAACTGACGGTCGTCGGCGCAGCATTTTGACCGAACCGGTTCACGCATGCAGCTCGGCATAACCGCCTTTCTCACCGATCGGTCGATGGACCCGGCCGATTTGGCGATGGCCGTCGAGGAGCGAGGATTCTTCTCCCTCTACCTTCCCGAGCACACTCATCTCCCGGTCCGATCCGACGTGCCTCCTGCGACCGTCGAGGGCGTGGCTGCCGAGGATTACCGCCGAAGTTTGGACCCTTACGTGTCGCTCGCGTCGGCTGCATCCGTGACCGAAAGAATTCTCCTCGGCACTGGCGTGAGTCTCGTGCCACAGCACGATCCGATAGTTCTCGCAAAGCAGATAGCGACTTTGGACTATTTGTCTGCAGGTCGCTTCGTTCTCGGTATGGGATTCGGGTGGAACGCAGCCGAGGCCAGCGATCATGGTGTCGAATTCTCGAGACGCCGCGAAGTGGCTCGCGAGAAGGTCCTTTGCATGCAGGCGCTCTGGTCGCGCGATCAAGCTGAATACCAGGGTGAGCACGTGAGTCT
>DASPVS010000064.1:0-8181 GCA_035622235.1 Acidimicrobiales bacterium
CCTGTTCGCATCGTGACCATCACTTGCTCGGACGAAACGACCGCTCGACAAGTCACCGAAGAAGCAATCTCACAGGGCCTTGCGCCGTCCTTGGTGCGTCATCACTAGCTGCTACAGGTTGTGTTCTCAACGAACTCAGCCACGGCGCCCGAACTGATTCTTCCTGAGTACCCAGGTGCTCCTGGGAATGGTTTCGAAAGCGAGCTGGTGTACGTGCCTGTGAAATCGAGCTTGCTATTCAGGCTGTCGACTTCGCTGATGGTCTTTCCGCCGCCCTTGTATGTTCCGTGAGCCACCGGATCCTTGGTCGTGATCTCCGTCCCCGTCCAGGTGTGGTCGGCTCCAATATTCTCTACCAGGAGGCACTTGTCCTTACTAAAGAGTCCCCACTCCTGCCCGCTCTTGACATGGGTGGCCATTTCACCCTCTGACTCAAAGAAATGGGCGACCCACACAACCTGTGCCGAACTCATGGTGGTGGTGACACGACGAGGGGACGAACATCCGGCTAGGACTACTGACCCGAGAGCAACTACGCCCACCCCAATCAAACCCGCCACTTTCATAAGAAGTGAACGTAGTTCACTCTTGGAGCACAGGGCGTATCTCGCACCGCCCGGCGATCCGTGATTGGGCATACCAGCCATCACGGCTAGGGCCATTGTCCCCGTGGCAGTCGTAATCGGAATCGGGTAGCGTCCGCCGCCATGAATCTGGTTGGCAGGGAGCCTTCGGGGATTCGCAAGGGTACTCTTCGCTGGCGTATTCGAGTTCGTGGGGTCGTTTATGACGGTCCCGATCTGCCTCAAACCTTCTCAAACGGCACTATTTGGAGCTATCACGACGAACTAGCGGGTGTCAGGTTTGCCTGTCCGGTCTGTGGTCGCATGACGGCCGTCCTGAGGAAATACCGGAGGAAGAATCCGACTCAGTATTGGCTCGTCTGCCTCTATTGGCGAAGCAACCATCGCAGAGGTATTGCAATCGGCGGCGAGCAACTCCAATCGCTTCTTACGAATGTCCTGGGCGCCAGAGATGCGGAGTTAGTGCTGACAACCAAGAAGGGGCGAGTCGGAAAGCAGTAAACGATTGGAAACAACGCTCAGTTCCACCCTTGGAGGGTCGCACCAGTGTGCACTCAGCACTGCGCCGCTGCTTCGTTCAATGCCGTAAGGGTGCGAGAAGAAGAGCCCCTGTCGCTTTGAAGCTGCGAGGGAAGCCGAGCGATTAGCGCATTCCCTGAGTTCTTTAAGTCTTGAGGAAAGGCCCTAGCGGCTAGGAAGCTCGCAGCCGTGTTGAAACTTACTTTGGGCGGTGAGATCACGAGACGCCTTATTTGCTGAACATCGGCACATGCTCGCTTCATAGCCTCACTCTGCTGGGACGGTCCGGACGTGCACGACGAGGCCAGGCAACTCGCTGTCAATAAGAGAATCCCCGCTGTGATCAGCCTCTTGATGTTCATATTTGCCCCCGACCGCCCTTAGCGTCACTCTTAGCACAGTCGCCCGTTCCCGAGGAGGCGAATGGGTTGCGCCGTCGGTGTGCCAACAGCTCGCTGAAGAAAGCGCCTTACATCACGCCCATGTTTCAGGTAGGCGCACTCACGGGCGGCGATGTTCCGACGCTGCCGACCGTTTCGACGTCGGTTCCGGCATCCGGTCCGGTCGTGGTCGTTGTCAGTGACCTGAGGACCCCTCCGGAAACCACGGCGGACAGCGTCACCTGCGAAGGCGACAGATGGGTGGCCCCCTTGGGATAAGTCGCATTCAACATACGTGCCACCTCAGCGTCCGAGACGATGAAGGTGTTCCCGTGCCTGGTGACGTCCTGTGCTCGGGCGAGGATGCGAAGGAACGTGGTGCTCTCGCTGATCCCGAGCGAGCCAACTCCAGGCGAGGTTTGCTTGACCCAACGTCCGCTCTGACTGGCCCTCACCCAGTAACTCGAACCGATCGCAACCTCGTATGGCGTGAGCTCCTGACCGATCGTTCCGTCCAGGTCCACCCCGAAAACACCATTTCCAACGCTGACGTTCCCGATCGCATTCGAGCTTGAAGCCATACGATCCGGTTTCTCTATGACCGTTACGGACGTACCGTAAGGCGGTGTCGGGCCGCTCCCTTTGTCGATCAGAGTGAAGTTAGGGGCATTCAGAACCGCTTCAACGGCTTGGTGAATGAGAAGGGTCGACTGAGGCCGCCCCGGCGCTCCCTCATCGGAGAGCCAGAGAACGATGACAGCGGCTGCGACGCAACCAAGGATTAGGCGAACAAGAAAAAGTGCGGCCTTGTTGACTCGCCGCCTTCCCTCAAGCGCTTCCTCAGGCGTCTCTTCGTGCATGGGTGTCCCTGTCGGTTCTTGATTGTCGTACCTATGCGCCTCCACCCGCACAGGTCAACACGATGGAGAAGGGCATCGGAGCAGCCTCAACGTAGACAGCATTTATATCAAAGGTGTAGACCGTGACGTAGTTGTTGAAGCGGTCGAAACTAGCGATACCCTGATTCGCAGCTGTTACTTCGATGGCACACGTAGAAATGTTTCGTGGAAACGTCACGTTGTACGAGCTACTGCCCGCCGACGCCACTGTGATCGATGTCCCACAACCGCTATTTACCACCTCTGCGTTATTATCCACTACTGCCCACAGATGACAGTACGACTTTGTTGCTGACGCTCCACCGGTCGTGAAAAGCATCGCACCACCGATCGCTCCGACTGTCGTTGTCGCCACGAGCGCAACCGTCATCACCAAACGTCTCACGTTTGCCCCTCCTATCTCGTCGTCATCAGACGGGACGACAGTTTGAAAATCATGGCATCATTCCTGCTCAGCGTGCGAGTTGGTCGCACTGGAGGAGGACTGATGTTACGGAGGTTGTTTCAAGTGGCAGCGCTTGTCGCTGTCCTGGGACTTGGAATCGGCGTGGGCATACAGGTTGGGTCTGCGATTACGGAACCAAGCGACGTTGCTCTTAGCGGCAGTCCCACGCAGATTCAGCTTGTAGACTTTCCCGATTGCTCCGGATCGTTCAACTCGTGTGGTGCATTCCCGACCTCAAGCGAAAACCCAATCACTATAGTTAGCACGACTATTGGGGTTCCACGTGGGACGCATGCTGTGGTCGAAGGCGAGTCACTGATTCCTGGCGGTAACGGAGTAGGACCTAACTGCAATGCCCTGCCCTACCAACCGATTGTTGACATGCTTGTAGATGGTGTCGTCGTGTCTGCCATGGGCACCGGCTGGGGAGATTCGGGATCTCTGGCATTTCCAGATGGAGCATGGATCTCACCGGAGCTTGGTCCGGGTGTGCACACGATCGCAATGACGTTGGGCTGCGCTGTCAGCACTCCTTCGGACTGGTACTACTCGTCGGGCGGATACCTAAGGCTTGAACGAATCAAGGTGTAAGTGGGCGGGACCCTCTCGGGTTACACCGTTCCGCTGCCTGGCACTTGAACCCCAGGTCGTGTTCGCCAGTTTGGATCTGTCAGCGCTCCATGGATTTCGTTGCGAGCAGCAATCGCTCGATTATTGAAATCACTGAGCGACCACGGCATGGATTCTTCAGTGAGAGATTTGCATTCTGGCATCTCGTCAGGAACATCCATCAAATACGACTGCATCCGTGCCTGAGCGGACTTCATTCCGTCGGTATCGAACGAACGGGGCCGGTCCGAAACGAGCCGCTGCAACTCGATTATGGCCTCCTCCACGCCGATAAGATTACGTCGGCGCAGGTCGGATTCCTGAGGAGATGCCGTTGCGTTTGGAGGAAAAGCGCTGACAGTCACGTTCGCCGTTTCAGGTGTGACAACAACGTCGTCGGGCACGAAGGTTTCAGGCGAAGAGGCCGAAATCATCGTCACGAAGCCCTGAGATTCTCTAAGAGTTGGGTTCCAGGTGGATCGCTCAGCAGCCTGTATTGAGCCAGCCTTCATTTCCCGCAAGTACGAAGCGGGGAAGTCGGCCGGTCGAAGGAAGTCGATCTCGTGATGATGATTCGGACACAAAAGGATGAGATTGTCGAAGTCGTCAACCTTGTCGGGCAAAAGGGAAGGGTCGTGGCGAGGGCCATCGGGGGATTTGGCGCAGATGTGCGCTATTTCTGCCTGAACACTTTTCCACTCTGGTCGTGTCAACTCCTTTTCGCATCCTCGGCCCGTCTTGGGATCGGAAAAGGCACAGGAGTTGTTGGACAGGGCGAACAACGTCTTCACGACCGATGCCCTCACGCTCACAGATCAGAGGCTACCCCTCGGCCAGGTGCGCAAGTCGAACATACGTTCGGACTCTATGGACCGCTACCACGAGATCGAGAACTTGCGCCGATTGCTCGCCAGCTCCCGCCGGGTTCAGTGAGTTACTGGCGATTGAGAGACACCTGACGAATCTCAGGGATCAACTTGAGCGGCTGACATCGGACCAGCCCGAGGGGTCGGTGGACCTAATGCAGCTGACCTATCCAGACGACGACAGCGATGGCACCGATCCACCAGACGACTGCCATAGCCATCACACCGCCCAGTAGGGCCAAATCCCGATACGTCCGCACTTTCAACCTCTTCTCAAGCTGATATGGGCTGGGTTAGGAAACCCGATCGACTCACGCCGTGGCGATCAACTGGCGGACAACAGAGAAGCGTGACCACCGAACGTATTCGTGAACCCACATTCCGCCGCCTTTAGGGCCAGATTCCCGGTGCGCTGATGCTGTCCGATTCGGCCACGGCACGTGAGCAGGAGAGCGATTGCAGATTGCCGCAACTAGCCGTCCAGCAACCCCAAAGGGGCTGAAAAATGGTAGCCAAAGTGGTAGCCGTTAGGTTGAGTAGCGCTGAGGACCGCTGACGAGCCGAGACGAAGAACTAGCTCCTGACCAGGACTTTCTGAGGACTTCAGCGGACTGCTGAGGACGCATGATTATGCACAGATGTGACTGGCAGTCAAGAGGTTCGTGGGTTCAAGTCCCATCGCCTCCCTTTGTTGTCATAAAAACAACCTTCTCCCTGGTTGACGGGCCTTTTTGAGTTCCGTTCGCCAACCAAGGCAAACGCCGTTGTTCGAACCCCTCAAACGGCCTACTCGCGTCGATTGGAATTAGGGGAGCGAATCAACGTCGTCTGGCAGGGTGTCCCTGACCGGCACTTCTGGGCGAGGGGCTGCGAAGGCGAAACCCGCCTGTGACCGGCGATCTCAAAGTGATGATTCGCGATCTCGAGCACCCGCTGAGCCGATTCGGCAAACTTGTTCTGATATATGGAGCGTCCGAACACGAGCTACGTCGGGGTTGGCGGCGGAGATGTGGCATACCAAGTCTTTGGCGACGGGCCCACCGATTTGCTCTGGTGCTACGGGCTCGGCGGTCACGTCGACAACTTCTGGGACATCGCTGCTGTTGCCGATTACATGCAGCGTCTTGCTTCGTTCAGTCGGGTGATCACATTCGACCGGCGTGGTACAGGCGCTTCGGATGCCGTGCCGTACAATGCCATACCCACATGGGAGGAATGGGCAGAGGATATTGGGGCTGTCCTCGATGCGGCAGGATCGGAGCACGCGGCAATTCTGGCGAGCCTCGATGCCGGTCCGATGGCGATTCTGTACACCGTCTCACATCCCGAACGGGTGTCCGTTCTCATCCTCTCAAACACGTCAGCCAGGTACATGGCCGATGACGACTACCCGATCGGCTACAGCCAAGAGTCGGTGGACTCCGTAATAGACCTTGTTCGAACCGGTTGGGGCACATCGGACTTCGTCAACGTCTCCAACCCTGAAGCTGCAGAGGATGCGCAGCTCCGAGACGCGATGGCTCGACAGCAACGAGCGTCTGCCACCCCGCGTGCCGCGGCGGCGCAGTACGAATACATCCTCCAAAGCGTCGACGTCCGAAGCGTGCTGCCCTTCATCCGGATCCCGACGCTCATACTCCATGCGCGTGAGTTGTCATTTGTCTCGCTGGAACACGCGCGTTACTTGGCCGAGCACATCGGAGGAGCCAAGTTGGTGGAACTGCCTGGTGCCGAGGTTTTCGCGCCTTCAAGCGTCGTCATTGCGGAGATTACCGAGTTCCTGACTGGATCGCGACCCTTGGTCGAGATCGACCGGGTTCTCGCTTCTATTCTCTTCACCGACATCGTAGGTTCGACAGGACGTGCGGCTTCACTAGGTGACCAACGCTGGCGGTCACTTCTGGACGACCACGACGCCATCGTCCGAGAGCAGCTTCGGCGCTTCCACGGCCGTGAGGTCAACACCACCGGGGATGGATTCGTCGCCTCCTTCGACGGCCCGGCGCGAGCCATTCGATGTGCCCAAGCAGTGATCCAGGCCACCGAGACTCTCGGCATTGACCTTCGCATGGGATTGCACACAGGTGAGTGTGAAGTCCGTGGTCACGACCTCGGCGGGTTGGCGGTGCACATTGCCGCACGCGTGGGAGCCATGGCGGCACCTCGCGAGGTCCTTGTGTCGAGCACCGTCAAGGACCTCGTCGTTGGCTCGGGCATTGAGTTCGCTGACCGAGGTAGGCGCCAACTCAGAGGGGTGCCCGGAAGCTGGCGACTCTTCGCAGTTGCCAGCTAAGCACTGCCCCCTAACGCCGGCTGCGGGGCGGTTATCGACGGGGTTCGAACGTAATCCCATCACTTCCGGTGCCACCCGTGCGGCACACATCTCGTACCTCGATTTCCCCTCCGGCGTAGACTTTCAAGCCGCATCACCCCAGGTCAGCGGGCCACGAGGGTTTCGAACATAGTCCCATTACCTCCACAAAAAAGCAGGTGACAGCCGTCTCCGATACTTCGGCGAGCAAACGGCGAACGACACAGGCGGAAGATCGGTGCCAATACAAGGCGTTGCATCAATTACGACCTCGAGTTGAGAGGCGAAGTCGAGGACGGGAGCGGAGATTCCGCTCCTTCACCACATCACTTACGAGAAATTAGAGAGAGAACACGGCAGCCGCCTGGGTGGTGCCACCCTTTGACGGAGCCATACCTACCGACGGCCATCCCCAACGAGAAACGCGGGGGCTGGGCTCTCGGACGAACTTGTCGAAATGGAGGAAAGTAATGGCCAGCAAACCGAACATCGTTCTCGTCCATGGGTTTTGGGGTGGCGCGGCCCACTGGGCCAAGGTCATCCTCGAACTGAAGAAGCGTGGTTACGACTCGCTCCACGCAGTAGAGAATCCCTTGACGTCACTGTCTGACGACGCCGAGCGAACGCGAAGGATGGTCAAGCAGGTTGACGGGCCTGTCTTGCTCGTCGGCCACTCTTATGGCGGAGCGGTGATCACTGTGGCCGGTGTCCTGCCGAACGTCGTCGGGCTCGTGTACGTCGCTGCGTTTGCTCCCGACGCCGGTGAAAGCCTTGCCCAGATCAGCGATTGGCGAGCCGCCCAGGCTCCGGCAGCCGGGAACGTGGCGCCGGACTCCGATGGTTACGTTTGGATCAAGCAGGACAAGTTCCGAGAGAGCTTCTGCCAGGACCTTCCCGAGGACGAGGCGCTCGTGATGGCCGTGACTCAGAAGGCGCCGGTGGGGTCAACCTTCGGGGATACCGTCACCGACCCAGCATGGAAGACGAAGCCCACCTGGTACCAGGTGTCAAGGGACGATCGCATGATTCACCCCGATAGCGAACGCCAGATGGCTGATCGCATGAAGCCCCGCGCGACAGTCGAACTTGACACGAGTCACGCTTCTCTGGCGTCACAGCCGGTCGCGATCGTTGATCTCATCGACCAGGCGGCCACCTCACTCACCTAGCTGTGCGTGATCTGGATGCACTATCGGACGTGGCTCCGTCTTGTCGACTATCGCACGCTCAGTCGCTCGATCTGCCGGCCGACGCCGGGACTTTCCATCATTCGGCACTCGGCTGGCCTATTAAGAACCTGCCCTCGACCGAGTGGCCCACGACTGGACTGCCGGCGACACCCCCCGACGAACTCGAGATCCATTAGGAATGTCGTGCTGAGTTCGAGCCTCGACAACAAGATGTATTGGCCGTCAATAAACGCGCGACTCACGCTTCGGGCGTCCGCGGAGAGCAGGGCGGTCGGGGGCATCCAACTTTTGCGGGATGGAAGGGGGCTAAAGGTGTTGTCCAAGGTCAGGATGTGAAGGGTCGCACTGGCTTTGTAGCTGGACTGGTCGTGGCAGCGG
>DASPVS010000065.1:0-4569 GCA_035622235.1 Acidimicrobiales bacterium
GAGGAGGTGAGGCCGGTACTGAGGCAACCGGTGCGGACGGCACGGGGGCAGGAGGTGTAGGCGGCACTGTGGCGGCCGGTGCGGACGGCACCGAGGAGGGTGGTGCGGGCGGTACTGAGGCAACCGGTGCGGACGGTGGGGTCGACGCGACCGCGGTCACGGGGACATCCGCTTTTGGTGACTCCGCAGAAGGCGCGGTAGCGGAGGCGCTCGACCCGTCCGCGATGACCGCGAGAACCGTACCGACGTCCGCTGTCTCACCCTCAGGTACCCGGATCTCGTTCAACGTGCCCGACGCGGGCGACGGGACTTCGGAGTCGACCTTGTCGGTCGAAACCTCGAACAAGGGCTCGTCGCGCTCGACGGTCTCCCCGACCGATTTGAGCCATTTCGTGATCGTCCCCTCGGTCACCGTCTCGCCGAGTTGCGGCATAAGGACGTCAGCCAATGTGCAACCCCCTGCCCGTAAGCGCCAACACCGTCTCACCGAATGTCTCGGACAGAGTGGGGTGAGGCTGGATGAATTGTGCCGCTTCGTCGACTGTTGCTTCCCAGTTGACCGACAGGTATCCCTGCCCCAACTGCTCGGTCACCCATGGCCCGACAAGGTGAACACCGAGGATCCGACCCGCCCGCCCGTCGCGGTCACGCTCCGCCACCACTTTCACCAGCCCGTCGGTATCACCGATTATCCGAGCCCTGCTGTTGCCCCCGAACGGGTCCTTCTTCACGACGACGTCGTACCCAGCCTCCCGTGCTGCGGGCTCAGTCAAGCCGGCATAAGCAACCTCTGGTTGGGAGTAGATGCACCAAGGAACACGACTGTTGTCGACCGGAACAACCGGTTCTCCCAAGATCATCTTTGTAACGACGATCCCCTCTGCAAATCCCACGTGCGCGAGCTGTGGTGTGTCGACGAGATCGCCGACCGCCCACACAGAAGGTGCAGCCGTTCGCTGCAATTCGTCGACGACTACGAATCCCCTGTCGTCCACCTGAACACCCGTCTCCGGAGCAACGAGCCCGTCGGTGAGCGGCCTTCGCCCGACACAAACGACCACTGCGTCCACCGTCACCGACTCCCCATCTCCGTAGAAGACGGTGGTCCCTGAGCCGTTGGGCTTGTGACCGTTGACCGTGACCCCGGTGTGAACGGCGATACCGCGCTTTCTGAACGAGCGCGCCACCACCGCCACGAGATCCGGGTCACAGGCAGCGAGAAGGCTCGGTAGCGCCTCCAGGATCGTCACCTGGACCCCGAGATCGGCGAACATCGACGCGAACTCGCAACCGATCACGCCACCCCCGATTATGGCGACGGACGTGGGGAGCCGGTCCAGATCGAGCACCTCGTCGGAGGTCAAGACGACCGAGCCGTCGATCTCGAATCCTGGGATGGTCCTCGGCACCGATCCGGCAGCGAGGACGACGTTTCGTCCCGCTATCTCGGTATGCCCGTCCTCGCCGTCTATCGAGACGTGGAGATCTTGTTCCAGCTTCCCGGTTCCCTTGAAGATCGTGTTGCCTCGACCCTTCATCAGGCCCGACAGGCCCCGGTAAAGCTGGTCCACGACCTTTTGCTTGCGCGACTGGCTCACCGCGAAATCCACAGAAGGTTGATCGGCTTGAACTCCGAACTCCTTCGCGCCGGCGACGGTTCGATATACCGACGCCACCTCGAGGAATTCTTTGGCAGGGATGCAGCCACGATGAAGGCAGGTCCCGCCCACCTTCTCTTTCTCCACGACCGCCACGGAAAGGCCGGCGGCACCGGCGTAGAGGGACGTCGCGTACCCCCCTGGGCCACCGCCGATCACCACGATGTCGAATTCAGCGCTGTCGGGCGTGGCCATCACCTCACTTACCTCTGCCGACCTCTTGAAACCTCGCCGCAGTCGTGCGGCTCAACGGCAATTCTCGCGGTTCAGACTAATGCCGGGGGGCAACGGGCCGAGTCCCTGAACCAGCCCTTCCCACGTCCACGTCTAGCGGCATATCCGCTCGCCATTTCCACAGCGAGCGGGAGCACGAGACCCCGTCGAGCATCTGGCTCACAAGATGAAAGGGATGAGCATCTTTGTCGAGCGTTTGTACGCGGGATATGCATCCGGAAAGAGACGCTCCATGTTTCGCTCCTCGACTCTCGCGCTGTAGATGAAATACGCGCCGAACAACACGACCGCCGCGATCCAGTAGAGGCTGATCGCCAGCGTCGTCCCGATCATCGCGAGGAGGATCCCCGAGTAGATCGGGTGTCGAACATACCGATACGGGCCGGTCGTTACCAACTCAGGATCGACCTTCAGTGACATCGGTGTGCCCCAGTTGCGGCCCAGATAGAAACGCGCCCAGACAGCCAAACCGATCCCGAGCAGGAACAGGGCGACACCGAACCCCTGCAGGAACGGATTGTCGATCGTCGTCGAATGTCCTTTGAATATCCCTCCATGGATCAGTCCGACGAACACGACGATTATCACGATCCTCACACCGACCGACGAAGCCGATCGTGTTTGTGTCGCCTTGGTGGTCACCGACGCTGCGATCCAGAAGACCGAAAACGCGATCCAGATACCTGCTACGACGATGTCGAGGATACGCACGGCTCAAGCGGGGCTTCGCCGGGAGCTTGCGGCCAATTCGTTCAGCAATGTGGCGAGCTCGGCGGGTTTGCTGATCATGCACATGTGACCGGCGTCCATGTCGATGATCTCGCAGTTGCCGGCGTTTTCGGCATAGCGCAACTGATCCTCAGGGTCGATGATCGCGTCGCGGAGAGTTCGAACCCATGTACGTGGAAAAGGTGACCGAAGCGGGGTTAGATCGACCGGCTCCAGAACGAGGTCGAGCCCCTCGGGAACCATGCGTTCGCGACACCACTTGAACTGCTCCTGGTCGAGGTCGCTGCCGAAGAACGCCTTTGCCGACGCCTCGTCCAAGACGCCAACAGGCGTGCGTATGTCCTCTCGCACCATTGCCTTGACTTCCGAAGGGAGCGTGTCGAGACAGCTCTTGCCGTTCTCGGGAACGGTGCACGCCACGAAAACCGCATGGAGCACCCGGTCACCCAGCAACCCGATCGTCGTCGGCATCGAGCAGCCTGCAAGAGAATGTCCGACCAAGACGACGTCGTCGAAGCCAGCTGCGTCGATGTCTGCCGCCACCGACTCGGCGGCTGCTGCGATGGTCAGCGAATCGAGTGGCGCGGGATGGACACCGCGTCCGGGAAGGTCGACCGCGAGCACCGGTCCACGCAGGCGGGTGACAACTAGGTCCCAGCAAGACCCTGCGAAGCTGCCTCCGTGGACGAGCACGAGGGGTGTGAACGGATCGGGCATCCGGTCATGATGGCGCACATCGTCGAGAATTTGTTCGACAGGGGCGTCCGCTTATAGGTCCGGTGGAAGCGGAAGAGGTTTTCTTCCTGCAAATCCTTCTTCGGGTAGATGCCACCAGCCGAGATCGTCTTCACCGGAAAGCCAGCAGAGGAGAACGATCCGCCCGTTCGGGTGTCGCGACGGGAAGTCGACCAGCCCCCGCTCGAGATCCCGCAGGACGATCCCACGATCCTCCAGCTCTTCCAAAGCGTTGGAGGGGTCAACTTCCCCTGAGTCCTCGTCCGTTCCATCGACGTCCTCGGCAGCGGAGGGAGAACCTCCGGACACAGGACCTCCGCCCGTGATGGTGGCGTGTCCGTTCGAACGCGCCTTGGCCGCCATCTCCACGCGACCTCGGATAGCGCCGAGCAACATTCTCAGTCTGGGAAGAAATGCTTGCGCTTCCTCAACCGTCCAGAATCGAGGGTCGCCCCCGGCGCCGCTCAAGTCCTCGAACTTTCTTGGCTTTTATGTCGCCGCTCCAGCAGGCCTTCGATTCGCCTACGCGCCACTTGGGCGATCGCACTCGGGCCGGTGAACGGATCAAAGGCGGCGGAAGCAGCATCGATGGCGCTGTCTTCGTCATCGGTCAGCTCGATGTCGGCGGCGGCCGCATTTGCCTCCATCTGAGCTACCGAGCTGGCACCAGGTATCGCAACCACGTTGGGCCGGCGGATCAACCAAGCGAGCGAAACCTGTGACGGTGTCGCGTCATGTGCCTTGGCGACCTCTCGTAACACGTCAACTAGAGGTGTGGCACGACGAAGGTTTTCAGCAAGGAAAAGTGTCGCGTTTTGCCGCACCGTCCCCGAAGGAAGATGGTCCTCGTCGTATCGACCCGACAACAGGCCCTGGGCGAGAGGGCTGTAGGCGATGATGAGCCGACCGTTCGACTGTGCCCAAGGAAGCAGCTCCCTTTCGGGCCTCCTGTCCGCAAGGTTGTAACGCACCTGGTTCGACAGAACCGGACGCCCGAGGGCCGCCTCGGCGCGCTGCCACCTGCTGAGCGAGTAGTTGGACACACCGGCATTGCGGATGAGGCCCTCGTCCAACAACGTCGCGAATGCGGGCATCGTCGCCGAAAGCGGGACCACGGGATTTGGCTGATGGAGTTGGTAAAGGTCGACGGATTCCACGCCTAGACGGCGCAGGCTGCCGCGCAAACGGCTCATGACGATCGGCCTGATCGGAA
>DASPVS010000066.1:0-13856 GCA_035622235.1 Acidimicrobiales bacterium
CTTCGAATCTGACCCACGCGTCGAGAACAGGCGGCCCCACCGGCGCGTCGGGGTCGTCTGTATACGCGCCGCCGACCACCTTCACCTCGCGCCCTTGGAGGCCCATGTCGTAAGGTTCGCTGTCATCCGGACCCGGCACGTCGGGCGGCTCGCCCTCGTGGCGAATGAGATCGGGAGCTGTCACGTCCATGAGCAACGTGCCCGCCGCACAGCGCCTGTCCCCTTGGCTAGCGAGGACGGTGAGCGCCGTGAAAGTCTTCCCGGCGCTGAGCTCTTCGAAATCGAAGACGAGCGAGCTGTTCGCGTCGGCGGGCCGCGCAAAGATCATTTGTGCGGACACCGGACGTCTTCCGGACGTGTGGCGGCCGGCCGCGACGATCGCCTGGGCGAGGATCTGACTTCCCTCGACGACTGGCCGACGGGGGTCCGCCCGCGCTGTACCTTCGAACCGACATTCGCCCGCCGGTCGAACGTCGAGCACCTCGATCAGATCGGATGCGCCTCTCCACCTGTCGGTAGGGTCGACCGTCATCACCCTTCTTCGTCTCTACTCGTCTCTGCTACGTAGCTGCTTCGTCTCTACTGCGTCTCTATTTCGGGGCGAAGCGCAGTGCACCGTCCAACCGGATGTTCTCGCCGTTGAGGTAGGAGTTTCTGGCTATGTGCTCGACGAGCAATGCGAATTCCTCAGGCCGACCCATGCGTTTGGGAAAGACGATCTCCCGTTCGATCTTCCGCTTCACCTCGTCCGAGACCATTTGCATGGCAGGCGTTCCCATAGTCCCGGGCGCGATCGCGCAAACCCGAATTCCTAAGGGGGAAAGGTCACGTGACATCGGAAGGGTCATGCCCAATATGGCAGCCTTCCCTGCCGAGTACGACACCTGCCCGATCTGACCTTCGTAACCCGCGATCGAAGCTGTGTTCACGATTACGCCGCGTTCACCGTCATCATCCTCGGGGTTACGAGCCATCGCAGACGCGCAGAGCCGGCTCATATTGAAAGTCCCCAGCGCGTTCATACCGAGCGTCGCCACGAACGAGGACTTGTCGTGCGGCGATCCGTCGCGTGCGACCATTCGCCCACCGCCGACACCACCTCCGGCGATGTTCACGAGGAGAACCAACGAGCCTTTCGAGTACGCGGCGTCGATCGCTCGTGCAACGTCGTCGTCGTCCTCAACGTCACCGTCCACTGATACCGTCGCGTCGCCCAGCTCCTTGGCAAGGACGTCCGAACGGTGCGCGTCGCGGTCGAAGATGCACACATTCATGCGACTCTCGACGAGTCTTCGGACCGTGGCGGATCCGAGACCTCCCGCCCCACCCGTGACGATCGCGGAACGACCTTCGAGTTTCATGAACCCAGGATCAGCATGAGCGAATTATCTGCGCATACTCCGTACTGCAGCATCGCGCGGAAAGTATCGGAATTTTGATGACGACGTCAATATCAGGTATCGTTCGGCGACGCCGGCCGGCGACGTCGGGGGGTTGTCGAGGGTGCGAGGGTCAGAGGGGTCAGAGGGGTAATCGCCCCGGGAGGCAACAAAGTGGCCGTGACGAGCGAGAGCGACGTCTACTACGACCCGTACGACTTCGAGATCGACACCGACCCCTACCCCGTTTGGAAGCGCCTGCGGGATGAAGCCCCTCTCTACTACAACGAAAAATATGACTTTTACGCCCTCAGCCGCTTCGACGACGTCGACGAAGCCCTGATCGACTGGGACGCGTACCGCTCGGGCAGGGGCACGGTGCTCGAGATCCTCAAGGCGGACCTCGACATCGCGACCAACCCCTTCGCGGGAATGATCCTCTTCGAGGACCCGCCGATCCATAACATCCACCGGGCGCTGCTGTCGCGTGTCTTCACGCCGAGAAAGATGAACGCGATCGAGCCAAAAGTGCGCGAGTTCTGCGCTCGATCGCTCGACCCACTCGTGGGATCGGGCGGCTTCGACTTCATCGGCGACCTCGGCGCGCAGATGCCGATGCGCACGATCGGTTACCTGCTGGGGATCCCGGAACAGGACCAGGAGGCGATCCGCGATCGCATCGACGCGGGTCTCCGTCTCGACGAGGGGAAACAATCGGACCTCGCCGATCAGACTCTCGACCACCACAGCATGTTCGAGGAGTACATCGACTGGCGGGCGAAGAACCCTTCCGACGACCTCATGACGCAGTTACTGGAGGCAGAGTTTGAAGACGAGACTGGCGTCACACGCCGTCTCACTCGTAAAGAAGTGCTCACCTACATCGATATCCTCGCCGCAGCCGGAAACGAGACGACGACGAGGCTGATCGGCTGGACGGGCAAGCTGCTCGCAGATCACCCCGATCAGCGGCGCGAGATAGCGCAGGACCGCTCTCTCGTCGCCAACGCGATCGAAGAAATTCTGCGATACGAGTCTCCGTCTCCGATTCAGGCCCGGTACGTCGCGCACGACGTCGAGCACCACGGACGCAGGGTTCCTGAGGGGAGCGCGATGGTCTTGTTGAACGGCTCGGGGAATCGCGACGAGCGTCGCTTCGTCGATCCCGACCGCTTCGACATTCACCGGGATATCGGGCGCCACCTGGCGTTCGGGTATGGAATCCATCTGTGTCTGGGTGCAGCACTGGCCAGGCTGGAGGGCCGCGTCGCTCTGGACGAAGTGCTGGAGAGGTTCCCGCAGTGGGAGGTGGATTGGGATCACGCTGTTCAAGCACGTACTTCCACCGTGCGCGGCTGGGAGAAGCTCCCAGTGAACACGAGCTGAAAGTGGACGAGCTCAGGTGCGCGTGTTCAGGTGCGCGTGTTCGGGTGCACGTGCAGGTGCCTCCCCGGTTTGATCCGGTTCAGCTCGCCAGGTTGCCGATCCCGCACGCTGACCGCACAGAGAACGATGAGAAGAGAAAACCCTTTACGGAGGGAACCGAATTGAAGGAGAGCATCTAGTGCGGATGGACGACATGATCCTGGTCAGCATCGACGACCACGTGATCGAGCCACCCGACATGTACAAGAATCACGTACCTGCCAAGTGGCTCCAGGAAGCACCGAAAGTAGTCCGCAGTTCCGAAGGCCTCGACGAGTGGGTATTCCAGGGCGAGAAGACCTCTACACGATTCGGTCTTGCAGCCACCGTGGGCTGGCCGCGTGAGGAATGGGGCCTCGACCCGGGTTCGTTCTCAGAGCTCCGCCCGGGATGTTTCGACGTCCACCAGCGTGTGCGCGACATGAACGCCAACGGCGTACTGGGGTCCATGTGCTTCCCTACCATGGCGGGCTTCAACGCGCGCACCTTCTCGGAGTCCCGCGACAAGGAGATCGCGCTGGTAATGCTCCAGGCCTACAACGACTGGCACCTGCAAGAGTGGTGCGGCGCTTATCCCGGGCGGTTCATTCCCCTCGGGATCGTTCCGATGTGGGACGCGGAGGTAGCGGCGAGTGAGCTCCGCCGGATCGGCAAAATGGGGTGCAGGTCGATCAGCTTTCTCGAGACACCACATGTGCAAGGATTCCCGAGCTTCCTGTCGGGCTACTGGGACCCGATGCTCGAAGCCCTCTGCGACGAGAGCATGGTCTTATCGCTTCATATCGGGGCGGGCTTTGATGTCATAAAGAGGCCTCCGGAAGCGCCTATCGACCATCTGATGGTGCTCGCGTGCCAGATCAGCGCGATCACTGCTCAGGACCTGCTCTTCGGCCCGACCCTTCGGCGGTTTCCTGATCTCAGGGTCGCTCTGTCGGAAGGTGGGATCGGCTGGATCCCCTTTTACTTCGACCGCATCGACCGTCACTTCGAAAACCAGGCATGGCTGCAACACGACTTCGGAGGAAAGCTGCCGTCACAGGTATTCCGTGACCACGTCCTCGCTTGCTACATCACCGATCCTTCCGGCTTGTTACTTCGGGAGCGGATCGGCATCGACACCATCGCATGGGAGTGCGACTACCCGCACACGGACACCACGTGGCCCGAGTCGCCGGAGTTCGCGTGGCACGAGTTGCAGGAAGCGGGATGCAACGACGAGGAGATCGCGAAGATCACGTGGGAGAACGCCTGCCGTTTCTACGACTGGGACCCCTTCAACCACACGCCCAAGGGCGAAGCCACAGTCGGCGCGCTCCGCGGTTTGGCCCGGGACGTGGACACCACCCGGATGCCGCGATCGGAATGGCGCAGACGCAACGAGGCGGCGGGAATCGGTGTCGTCTGAGGTGCGTCCGGTCGCATTTGTCGCCCGCCCAACCTCCGGAGGTGCTGGCGCATGCTCTTGGAATTAAGCCCTGATCAGGAGGTTTTTCGAGAGACCACGGCGAAGTTCCTCGACGATCGCGCCCCGGTCACAGAAATCCGGCGTCTCCGCACCGATCCAGCGGGTTTCGACAGACGCTTCTGGCGGTCGGGCTGCGAGCTCGGGTGGACGTCACTGCTCGTGAGCGAGGAGCAAGGTGGCGGAACGATCAGCGGACGCGGTGCGGTTGACCTGAGCCTGATCGCCTACGAATTCGGACGGAGAGCAGCACCAGGCCCGCTCGTGGCCAACAACGTCGTAGCTTCCGCACTCGGCACGTCCGGCTCACCTGCACACGCGCCGGTACTCGCAGAGCTCCTCTCAGGCGATCAACTGGCGACGTGGTGCTACAGCGAGCCACCTCCTCACGATCGGTTGGGAACGGTCAACCTCCAGATGCGAGTCGAAGGTAAGCACCTCGTGCTGAACGGCTTTAAGCGTCCCGTTGAGTTCGCCGAACAGTCACACCAACTACTCGTCACCGGTCACAGCGAAGGAGGCCTCACCCAGGCGCTCGTTCCCACTGACTGTCCAGGGGTGCGGATAGAGGCCATGCACACGATCGATCTCACGCGGCGTTTCGCGGCGGTCGAGTTCGATGACGTTAGAGTCCCTGTCGAGGCGGTGGTCGGCGAGATCGGCAGAGCGCAAGACGATGTCGAACGTCAGCTTCAGCTAGCGCTGGTGATCATGAACGCCGAGTCGACAGGTGCGATGCAGAGCGCGTTCGACATGACAGTCGAGTGGGCCTTCGACCGCTACTCGTTCGGAAGGCCGCTCGCCTCCTACCAGGAGATCAAGCATCGCTTTGCCGACATGATGGCCTGGCTCGAAGCGAGCCACGCGATCAGTGATTCCTGCGCCGAGTCGGTCGAGGCGCGGTCCGGAGAGGCAAGCGAGCTCGCGAGCGCGGGAAAGGCGTTCATCGGTGAGTACGGCACGGAGCTCGTTCAGGACTGCGTCCAGCTCCACGGCGGCATCGGGGTGACGTTCGAACATGACCTTCACCTATTTCTGCGGCGAGTCACGGTGAACCGCTTGCTGTACGGAACGCCTGCAGAGCACCGCCAGCGAGTTGCGAGAAAAGTCATCCTGCGCGAGGACGCCGCGTGAGCACGTACCGGGTCGAAGACATGACCGAGGACTTGAATACGTTCAGGACAAGAGCGCGTGAGTGGATCTCACACAATCTGCGTCCCCTGGAGCCCGGCGAATCGGCGGGCCATGCGATCAGCCGTATGAGCGAGGAGGCCGAGCTCGCGGCCGTCGCACACGACCGGGAAGTGCAGCGCAAGCTCTTCGATGCTGGCCTCGCTGGGATCTGCGTTCCGAAGGAGTACGGAGGTCAGGGTCTTTCGCCGGAACATCAAAGCGTGTTGAACGAGGAGCTCGCCGGCTACGAGTATCCGACCCGGATACAGGTGCCCACGCTCTGCCCCTGCGCCGCGGTTCTTCTCGAATTCGGCACGGAAGAACAAAAACGGCAGCACATCCCGGCGATGCTGAAGGGCGAAGAGCTCTGGATGCAGTTTCTCTCCGAGCCGAGCGGTGGTTCGGACGTAGCCGGAGCAGTTACTAGCGCCGTTCGCGACGGCGACGTGTGGGTGCTCAACGGATCCAAGGTCTGGACGACCGGCGCATGGTGGTCCGATTGGGCCTTGTGCCTGGCCCGGACCAACTGGGACGCTCCAAAGCACCGGGGCCTTACGGTCTTCATGCTGCCCATACACCAACCGGGCATCGACGTCTTCCGCATCGAGATGCTCAACGGTTCCAAGGAGTTCTGCCAGGAATTCATGACCGACGTTCTGGTCCCGGACTCCGACAGGATCGGCGATGTAGACGACGGTTGGACGGTAGGAACTCGATGGATGTTCCACGAGCGGATTCTCTACAGCTCGCCCTATGTGACCAACCCTACGGGCACCGTCCACGGAGGGCTCGCGGCAACGTCAGTCGCCGCGATCGCACGCGACGTAGGCCATGTACACGATCCCGAACTGCTGGAGCTCATCGGGGAGGCGCGGGTCCTCGACTTGGTTGGCCACGAGCTCGCCCTCCGTGTCGCCGACGGGATCAGGTTGGGCCGGATGTCCGACCAGGCATCGGCGATCGCGAGGCTCTTCAAAGCCATGGTGACGATGCGGATCCACACCCTCCGGTTCGAGGCTGCCGGTTCGACGGGCGCTGCGTGGACCGATGGAGACGGGACCGCAGCCTGGTCGGGAAACGAGTTTCTGATGCGCCAAGTGTCCTGCATCGGCGGCGGCACGACGGAAATGGCGCGAAACGTGATCAGCGAACGAGTGCTCGGTATGCCGCGCGAGCCGACACTCGACCGTGACGTCGCCTTTCGCGATGTGCCCCGAAGCCGTCCGCAGAGCGGCTCGAGCGGCTCGTCGCAGGAGAGCGGCCGGTCGCAGAGCGGCCAGTCCCGGAACAGATAATCCGGACGACAGCGGGAGTCGGGATGCCACTCGTGGGGATCGCGACAGGAGCTGGCCGCGGGATGGGACGGGCGTGCGCGAGACGCCTCGCCGAAACGGTAGATGCACTCCTTCTCGTAGACCTCGACGAAGTGTCGCTGCTCGAAGCTGCAACGGAGTTACGCGCAGCCGTTGAGGTCACTTTGATCGAGCCCTTTTTGTTGGATGTGACCGATTCCGAGGGTCTGGCTCGTCTTGTGTCTCGGGTGTCCGAGCTCGGGACTCTCCGCGCTGTCGCACACGCGGCCGGGATATCGCCAACGATGGCCGACTGGAAACGCATCCTGAGCGTCGACCTGGTTGGAACGGCCAACCTGATCAACGCTCTACGACCGCTCGCCACGGACGGCACTGTGATCGTGTGCTTTGCCTCGATGGCATCGCTGCTCGCTTTGGATGACGTCGACCCTGCTGCCGACCTCGTAATCGACGCACCGGAGGACGACGAGTTCTTGGAGCGCTTGCACGCTGTCATCGGTGAAAGCATCGAGGACACCGGTTTTGCCTACGCCTGGGCCAAGCGGGGCGTACAACGGCTTGTCAAACGCGAAGCAGTGCGCCTAGGGCCTGCCGGCAGCCGGATCTGCTCTGTTTCACCCGGCGTGATCGACACGCCCCAGGGAAGGCAGGAAGCCGAGAGTCATCCGTTCATGAAGGAGCTGGTAGAGCGCACTCCCGTCGGCAGACGGGAAGGCAGAGCCGAGGAGGTGGCCGCCGTCGTGGCCTTTTTGATGTCGGACGAAGCCAGTTTCGTCACCGGGACCGACGTGCTCGTCGACGGCGGTGTCTGCGCCGCGTTGAGGAGCCCTGCGAACAGCTGAGCGGCCCTTGGTTAGAGCCGCTCGTTGGACTGGTGGCGGGGTGCGGGTCGCGGGTGACGGTCTCGGGTGACGGTCTCGGGTGACGGTGTCAGCGTGTCCATCCCTAGGTTTTCTTTCGGGTGCTTATGGGCCTTGTGGCGCTTGTGGCGCGCCCGGCTGTCCTGTGGAAAACAGCGCCACAAGCGCCACTCGGGCCATAAGCATCACTTTGGAGACAACGGCGGTGTCCATCAGACCCCAAGGCCCGTGAGACCCCAAGGCTCGTGAGGCCCCAAGTCGCCGAGCATCAATGCGCCGAGCAGCACTCAAGTGGCCGAGCAGCACTCAAGTGGCCGAGCAGCACTCAAGACTCAAAGCTCGCCGAGCCCCCGGTCCACTGTTCGCGCAGCGACCGGCGCAGAACCTTTCCTGAAGGCAGTCGTGGAATCGTGTCCACGATTACAACCCGGCTTACTCGCTTGTAGGTGGCAAGGGAATCGGCGACCAGCCGTTCGAGCTCTCCGGACGACACGGGATTGATCGGATCCAACTGTACGGCTGCCACGGGAAGCTCTCCGGAACGATCGTCAGGAACGCCGAACACGGCACAGTCGACCACCGAAGGATGGCCGAGCAAAACCGACTCGATCTCGGCCGGGGCGACCTGGAACCCGCTTACCTTGATCATCTCCTTCGACCGGTCGGTTATGTGCACCCAACCGTCCTTCTCGAGCCAGCCGACGTCGCCCGTGCGGTACCAGCCATCCACGAACGCGTCTTCGTCTGCGTCCGCAGGCAGGTAGCCGGCCATCAACGAGCGGCTGCGCGCTTGGATCTCCCCGACGCCGCCGGCTCCGAGCACGTCTCCGTTTTCGAGGTCCGCGACCCGCAGCGACACACCGCTCGGCGCGAGGCCCGCGGAGTCCAGTCTCCAGTGGCTCGGATCGTGCACCGGGTTGACTGCGATGACCGGTAGCTCGCTTGCGCCGTACGCCGGCAACCACCGAACACCAGACCGTCTGGTGACCGTTTCTGCGACGCTCTGCGTGACGGGCGTCGCTCCCCACATGATGTAGCGAAGCGACGAAAGGTCGTAACGCTCGAGGTCGGGATGATTGGCCATCGCGAGGGCGATCGGCGCGACCGCCATCTCGAGTGTCATGCGTTCGGTCGAAATGCGGTGAAGGACCTCGTCCAGGTCGAAACGCCGATGGAGGCGGACGGTCGCGCCGGCCGAAGCCGCCGCGAGCAGATTGAGGAGACCGAGGATGTGCGAGGGAGGCGTTGCGATCTGGAAACGGTCCGCGGGGCCGAGACCGAGCGCCGCACACCAGTGGGACGTAGCTACCGCCAACGATCGGTGCGTGTGGCGCACAGCCTTCGGCATTCCCGTCGTACCGGAGCTGAACACGAAGACAGCGTCACTCCCAGGATCCACACGGCGAGCAAGCGGAACGTCACCGGCCTCCGAGCCGGCGGTTCCCGAGCCGGCCGTTGCCGTCCCGGCATCGTCGTCGACGTCGGTGACACGACGGCCACCCAGATGCTCGCAAAGGAGCGCCGAGCTCTCCGCGTCACCGACCGCGTATACCGGATCGGTAAGTTCGAAGGCGTGTTCGCACTCCAGTGACTTCCACGCAGGACTGATGAGCACAGATGTTGCACCGAGCTTGCTGATCGCGTTGATCGCGACCACGAACTCCGGACGGTTGGCGGTCATGACCACGACACGGTCCCCGGGTCGAACGCCCGAAGAAGCCAGGTGACTCGCGAAACTGGACGAAACGCTGTCGAGGCGCCTATACGTCCACTGCTCATCGCCGGCCACAATCGCGAGTCGCGCACCGAGAGCTCGCGCAGCGGCTTCGACCCACGTATGCATCGGTGAGGCTTTCATCTGCCGCAAACCGCTTCTCTTAGAGGCCGAACCAGCGAGGCCGTGAGAGCGGGTGCTTCTCCGCTTCTCAGCGGCGTCTGCGGGTGCCGGTCCGCGATTGGTTGGAACCCGCCCGGGGCACAGAGTCTGGGGCAATGCCGTAGAGGATCAAATCCCAGAGCTCCTCAGCCGCGTCTCCAAGGTCGAGCTCGGCGCCGGGCCCGCCGATGGTCGACGAGAACGGACTGAACATGATGGTCTCGAGGAGAAGGCCGACAGTGCGCCGTCCGGCGAGATCGGCGCGGACAGCGCCGGCGGCGACGGCTTCGTCGAAGACCTCTGTGAAGAGCGACACGAGCGGCACGAATGCACGCGTGGCCTCGGGGGAACTTGCTGTCATGAGTTGCTGGGCGAACTCGGCGAGAGCAAGAGGCGCACGGTTCTTTCCTCTGAGCCTGGCCGTCGGGCGGCACAGCGCGTAGTAATCCACGACAAGACGGTGAAGGCGTTCGAGTGGGTCGCGCTCGCCTTCGAGTCGACCGCGCAGGTCGTCCGCCGTAAGGCGGACGGATTCCTCAAAGAGTGCCAGGAGCAGTTCCTGCTTGCCGCTGAAGTGCTGATAAAAGCTCCGAAGCGACTGACCAGAGCGCTCCACGATGTCTTGGACCGTGAACTCTCGTCCCGGGCCGGCTTCGCTCAACAAGTCGAATGCCGCGTCGATGAAGCGCTGGACCCGGTTCTCTGCGCGCAGTCTCGCAGATCCGAGCGAGCGCGCCACCGCCTGCTCGCGCCAGCTGACGGTCTCTGACTCTTCAGCGGGCTCGTTTGCCGTCATGTCCGGAAATCTTAGCGCCGAAAAAAAGAGAGCCTCGATATCGGATTAGGGGAAGGCTCATCACAATTTCCGAAATGGACGCTCGTCCGGGGGCGCTGTCGATTCAAACGGCTGGCTCGAGGACCGCATCGAAGCTGGATGCGCCGCTGTCGGGCACCCTTGGTTGGCGCCACACCTCCACCGGGAAGGACACCGTAACGAGGGAGCAAAAGAGCCACAGTAGGCGTTTGGCGTCCTCGGGAAGTGACTGGATCTCGAACCGCTCGAGATATGCGCAAGCGGACTCGAGACGCGCGAAAGCAGCGTCGTAGAAAGCTTGTAGCTCGTCCATCGTGCTCGAAAGGCGCTTTGCATACCGCGCCTTCTCTGTCGGAATGGCCCAATCCGCAAATACTTCGAGCTCGGCGAACTCCACAGGTAGAACGGGCATCGTTGCAACTCCCTTTGCGACTATTACGACGCAGCGTGAACGCGAACGGGTGTGGCGGAACCTTTCGACTCGAAGTCATCCACGTAACGAGACGCGGTCTGATGGAGGTGGCGAAGCAGGATCTCTTGGTCGTTCAAGGGAAACTCAGTTACCGCTCTCGACTCGAGCATCGACTGAGTGGCTTCGAGCGTATTGCCGTCCTGGAGCGCATATTCCTTGAACGTCACGACGGCGAGTTCTTGGGCCAGTCGCTCACGAGCGTTCTGCGGCGGGACGAAATACACGGTTCCTTCGAAGATGTGGGTGTTGTACGACGTAGGCCAATAGTGGTATGTGAGGTACCAGTTCGGCTTCCAGATGAGCAGCATGAAGTTCGGAAAGAACAAATAAGAGTCCAAGCCCCAAGCGCGACTGCGAGCGGGATTGAGTGCCGGCGGAAGCTCGCTTATGCCTATGTCCGGCGCGTCCCATGGACCGAAAAGCCCACTGCGGAGGATTCGCTCGATCGGCTTCACCATGTTGATGTCCTTCGGAGGCGCCATTCCTCCCCACGACGACACCATCCCGTGCGGACCGTCGATCTGGTACGCAAGGGCCTCATAACCGGCGGCCTGGAGTTTGCTCGACTCCTCAGACACGGACTGCTTCGCGTGCAGGACCGGTGCATGGTAGAACTCGGTGAATGCGTCGATGAAGAGCTTCCAGTTGCTACGGACCTCTGCGCGGTAACGATGCACTTGGGTCATCTCGCCGAACGGGTAACCCGCAATGCCTCGGCCGAATTCCCCGAGGTAATCGGCGAGTGAACCACTGTCGGCCGGATCGAGGTTGACGAAGATGAACCCTTCCCAGACCTCCGCGCGAACCGGCATGAGCGTGTAGTCCGCTTTGTCGAGATCGAAGAACTCCGACTCCTGTTGGACGAAGGTGCATTCGCCCTCAAGCGAGTAGCGCCAACCGTGGTACTTGCAGGTGAACTGCCGGCAGACCCCGCTCGTCTCCTCCTCCGGGTAGTCGCTCCAGACGAGCTTGTTGCCGCGGTGACGACAAATGTTGTGGAAGGCGCGTACTTCGTCGTCCGAACCGCGCACAACCACCACGGACGTTCGAGCTGAGTCGAGCTCCTTGGTGAAGTAGCTCCCTCTCTTCGGAAGTTGCTCGACGCGGCCTACGTTCAGCCACGTTCGGCGGAAGATGGCGTCGCGCTCGAGCTCGTATCGGGCGGGCGAGATTGAGTCCTCATAGGAAACCGGACCTGTGCCAAGCCCGTAGTGCTCCGTCCAGCTCCCCTCGGGAGGCTTGTTGAAGTGTGACATGGGATCCTCCCCTGAAGCCTACCGATAAACGGTAGCACCAATCTCCTAATCTGAGAAGCTCATTTTCGCAGATCGGCGTCGAGTTGCACGCCGAAGGACCGGAAAGCCATGGCGAGCGCGTCGTAAGCGCCCACCGTGAAGACGAGGTCCATCATCTGTCTTTCGTCGAGCTCGCTTGCAAGAGCGGTCCACGTATCGTCCGAGATGACGGCATCAGAAACCAGTTCGTCTACGGCCTTCAACATCGCCTTCTCGAGTGGCAGCCACCCGGCAGCTTCCGGGCCCTCTTCGACGCGCCCGATCTCGCCCTGAGTCAACCCCGAGTGAGCGGCGATGACCGAGTGCTGCGCCCACTCATACGTGCACCGTCGCAGGCACGCGACTCGGAGTACGAGCAGCTCCCGCTCGCGCTCAGAAAGTGTGTTCGCATACAACACGTGGCCGTTGAAGGTGTTGAACGCACGTGCGAGCGCAGGGTATCGGGCGAACGTCCCGAGAGCGTTCAATGCCTTCGGCCGGTCCCCGCTTCCGTCTGGCACGGAATGACGCGCTTGCGGTGGTCGAAGCGCCGCCATCGCGTCACGCATCTCCTCGGGCCACTGCTTCAACGCCAAAGGTTCGATACGAAGCTTGTCCTCGCTCATGACGTTTCCACCGTGCGTGAGTCTTCGTCATGTTCCGACCCACGAAGCGGCGCTTCACGAAGCTGCGCGCTATGAAGGTGCGCCTCACCAAGCTGCGCCCGCAGTCGGAACTTCTGGATCTTCCCCGAAGCGGTGCGCGGGAATTCATCGACGACGTGGAGTGATTCAGGCCACTTCTGCCGCGACAGTCCGGCAGCCGAGAGATGGGAGCGCACTCCCTCGAGCGTCGGTGCGGTTTCTCCCTCCCGCAAGCGGACGACGGCTGCTGCGTGCTCGCCCAAGCGCTCGTCTGGTGCGGCCACCACGGCCACTTCGGCCACTTCGTCTAGCTCGATGACGAGCTCCTCGATCTCCTGCGCGCTTATGTTCTCACCCCCGCGAATGATGATGTCGGACAGGCGGTCCGTGATCGTGAGATACCCGTCCTCGTCGAGGACCCCGACGTCGCCGGTGCGATACCAACCGTCTTCATCGAACACAGCGTCCGTGAGGTTCGGGTCCGTGTAACCGACGAAGCAGTCAGGCCCACGGCTCGAGATCTCGCCATCCGGGTCGAGACGTATCTCTACCCCCGGGAGAGGACGCCCGTCCGTGGCCAGCCGCTTGGCCTCGGGCTCCTTGAGGAGACATCCCGTGATCGAAGGGTGCTCCGTGCTGCCGTAGGAGCGAAATGCCTTGATGCCGAGCGCGGAAAGCCTTTGCATCACAGCTAGCGGCACCGGTGATCCGCCGAGCCCCGCGAAAGGCATGAGCGCGAGGTGCTCGCTCGTCAGGTCGGGGTGGTCGATGAGGCTGGTCATGAAGTACGTAGCACCACCCGAGATCCCGAGGTGCTCTTCGATCATCATGCGCAGTACTTCGCCGGGATCCCAGACGTCGATCAGGTTCACCGGCTGGTCACGAAGCAGAGGCGTGAGGAACGCGTTGAGCATTCCGATGAAGTGGCCGACGGGCGCCCCCGTGATCTGGGGCGGACCCCCCTTCGGGAACATGTAGTCGAGTTGACGAGTCTCGAAACCGATCGTGTGATGGGAGTGCACGACACCTTTCGGGTCGCGGGTGGTCCCCGATGTGAAACCGATGACGGCCGGCATATCGGGGTCGACAGCGGCGGGATGGGAAAGCGGATTGGCGTCGAGCATGCTCTCGAAGCTGGTTGCACCTTTCGGCAAACGTGAGTCC
>DASPVS010000067.1:0-2334 GCA_035622235.1 Acidimicrobiales bacterium
GGACACGAAGACGAGGCTGCACCCCTCATCGAAGAGCTGATGGAGGAAGGGTCGAGTTCCGTTCCGAAAGGGGTGGTTTGGCTCATGGCGCACTCGGCCCTAGCAGAGGCCATCACGTTGGCTGGTACAGAGGATCAGGCGGCTCAGGAATATTCGCTGCTCGAACCTTATGCGGGAAGAGTGCCGTCCATAGGTGCCGTGGCGCGTCCGTCGGTGAACCACTCCCTCGGGACTTTGGCGGCCCGCGCGGGTTGGCCGGAGAAGGCCCGATCCCACTTCACCGCAGCGTGTGAGGAGCACGAACGCTTCGGCGCGATCGGTTGGCTGGCACGAACGCGGCTCGAATGGGCCCGGATGCTTTGCCGATCAGGGGAAAGGGACGGGGATAAACCTGCGGCGCGCGCTTTGCTTCTCCAATCAAAACAAGGTGCGGAGCAACTCGGCGTGGCAGACGTAGCGGACGACTCGGAGATGCTCCTGCGAGAGATCAGTTGACGCCGGTCGCACATGACAGCGAATCGGTTGAGGTCGCTATCTCATGAACCCGAAGGCGTCACACTCTGCCAGTTAGCCACCGACGGCACCATGTTTCCGGCCGGACCTTGGCCGAACAACCACAGCAAATTCCCCGTTATCTGGCCCACCGTGTTCGATGGGCACGACGTGTTCGACGACGAACACGGGGTCAGCGCGAAGACCCAATTGACCGTGCCGCTGTCGAAGACACCGGCTTCACTGGCGGGGTCCGTGTAGTACGTCATGTCCGAGTAGGTATAGCCATCCCATCCACCTTGGTTGGTATAGGCATCCGACAAGGGGACCGGAGAGTGTCCGAGGACCTGTATGTTGGTCGGCATCGACTGGGACGGATCGATGTGGTCGATGTCCGAAACGATCACACCCGGTACCTCGGACCCGTCGTGTAAGCCGGTGCCTTTGAAGATCCAAGCGGACGAATCTTCCACGACGAACGGAACTGGGGCGGCGCCAGGATCGAGATATCCGCTGTAGACCTCACCGACGAAAGCGGTCTCCGGCCAGCTGGCCGGGGGCGAGCTCCAGGTGTTGCCGGTCACCTGCATGGGATCGCTGCCGTTGTCCAACGGGTCCTCTGCTTCGTCCCGGTAGTCGACCTCCTCGCGATCGGGCCCGAACGCAGAGGCCTGAAGACGAGAATGTCGCAATACAGAAGCCGCACCGAAGAAGGCGATGTTGACGCCGTGGTTGAGCGCGTTTTGTGCGGCCTCGCGTTCGTTGTACGTCCACGTCTCGTCGTGGCCCAGCGAAAGAATCGCGCGGTGCTGCAAAGCGATCTCCGGGTACCTGTCGAGGGTGATGTCGGTACAGTACGAAGCATCGAGCCCGTGCTCCTCCATGAAATAGACGAGCGGGTACTCATTTGTCAGGAAGTCGGATGCCCCGTCTCCCTCGGCGTATGGACGATCGAAGGAAACCACGCGTGCACGATTGCATTCCGGATATGAGTTGGCTTGGCCCAAAGTGCATGGACCGGTTCCTTGGTAGTAAGAGAACCCACCGTACGTGTTCCATCCCTCCTCTGTAAGGCTCCGGCTCACCAGCAGATAGGCGGCTGTGCTGTTCGGATCCCAAATGGTCACTGGTATGTAGCTCTGCTCGTTCCCGCTTCCGACGAGCTTGAACAGATACTCGCCTTGAACGAAGGCGGGGGTTATCAGGAGCGTTACCGACAAGCTCCAGTTGTCGCAGCTGACCATGTTTATGCCGGTTGTGAGCGTGCACTGAGGCTGGACGTTTCCTGTGATGACGCCTGAGCTCCAAATCTGACGCGCACCTTTCCCCTGATACCACCCCATCCGGTAAGCGACGACGTGAAAGGAGGGCGCAGTGGTCGATACATAAATTCCGACCTTCTGGCCGACCGATGCGTAGGTGGTGTCGGCGAATCCTTCTATATGACCGGTCGACGGCGGGTCCGAGATCTTCCACGCAGTCGTTCCGGGAAGTTCGTTCTCGGAGATGATCGCCGACGATTCGACACCGTAGGGGCCCAGGAAGGTACCGACGTTCGTGCTTGGTACCGCACCGGCGTGAGCTGCGCTTCCCCTCCTACCGTGAGTGCCGCTCCTCGGCGTTCTCTCAGCCCTGGCGCTCGCGGCCGCAACGGATTCTCGAGGCCTTCGAGGCTTGGCTGAACCGCCGACCAGCGAGCCCACGATCAGCCCTATGCCCACGAAGAAGAGTGTGGCCAGCGCGATCGCCACTGCTCTTCGCCGACGAATGGTCCTACGCCGTTGCGCGCGGCGGACCGCGCGAAACCTCTCTGAGATATCGGGAAGCTCGGCCTGATCCTCC
>DASPVS010000068.1:0-3260 GCA_035622235.1 Acidimicrobiales bacterium
TGTGGTCAACTCGCCGGGTATGTACTTGATCGGCAGCCCTTTCCTGCGGCGGCGCAAGTCGAGCTTCATCGACGGCTCTCGGGTCGATGCCGAGGACCTCGTCGGCGAGTTGGCCGCCTATCTGGAACGCCAGGCCTCACCGGAGAGACGCTGAGTGGGCGCATCCGATCCGGCACGGGTCGTTCGGCCAGGAGAACGAGTCGAGGCCGACCCAACCCCGGGAATGCTTCGCGAACGGGCCATCGACGTCGAGGGGATGTGGGCGGGCTTGGTGCGGACCGCCCCGGGCATGACCTCGGGCTGGCATCACCACGGTGACTACGACACCGCTATTTACGTGACGAGGGGCGCGCTGCGGTTGGAATCCGGGCTCGGTGGCGCCGAGATCGTCAGGGCAGAAGCCGGTGACTTCGTACATGTCCCCAAGGGTGCGGTCCACCGCGAAGGGAACGATAGTAACGAGGAGAGCTACCTGATCGTTGTCCGAGCCGGCCACGGTCCGACCACGGTCAATGTTGACGGACCTTCTCCAGATCCCGAGCAAGCCAGCCTTGAACCATCCTAAGGAGTGCCGGTTCGCGCTACTGGCGGCAGTGGCCGGGGTGCACAGTAATGCGCTTGCCCTGCGATCCCGAGCGGCCCCGGCCTGGCCGACCTGGCCCGAGGCCCCGGCCTGCCCGAACCGGACCCGGCAAGTCCGAGCGGTGGTGGTGTTGAGCCTTCGGATCACGCAGGAGAGGTCAACACAACAACGTCCACGGGATCCTCGCGGCCGCGGACCACTACCCGGTCAGCACGGGCATCGGGATACTCAGCCTCAATCAACTGATAGAGGGGAGCAGCGAGGACGACGTCACCGGGTGACGCATGCGCTTGGAGACGAGCTCCGACGTTGACTGCATCGCCAAGTGCAGTGAAGTCGAGGACGCTTCCCGAGCCGACATTGCCGACAAAAGCGATACCCGCGTTCGCGGCGACCCCGAGGGGTAGGGTGGTAACGGCGGACGCCAGTTCGAGCGCAGCGATGGCGGCCTTGCGCCGGTATCCCGGTCCGGCGATGCCCTGGATGAAGAGACCCATCACTTCGTCGCCGATGAGCTTGTCCACGAGGCCATCATTTCGGATAAGCACCTTCGTGGCCGTGGCATAGAACTCGTTCAGACGCTGTGCGAATGTGGTGGCGTCCGACCGTTCCCCTAAGGCCGTCGAGGAACGTACGTCGGCGAAGACAACTCCGATGTCAATCTCGATACCGCCGGTCGGTAGATGGTCGAAGCAGTGCTGACAGACGTTCGGATTCTTGCGTGAAGGCTTCCACCCAAAGAGGCCGACCACCCTGCCGCCCATACCACCAAAGGGGTTCTGGCACAACTTGCAGCGGGGACCATGGGGAAGCCGCCGGAAGACCCGCTGGCTGATCTTCAGCCGCTCGTAGCCCTTGACAAGTAAGGTCTCCCAGTCGAGAGGCTTGGCCACGCTACAAGTATCGCTCTGATCGTGCGCGGCTGTGGTGAGCCAGTTGGAATGCGCGGCCCTGAGCGGACCGACCGATAAGCCGCACCCGGATACCCCTGGACCTGCTGCCGCGGGAGCCGACCTGACCGGGATCGCTCCGCCGGCTCGCGTTATTCGCCTGGTCTGGCCCTCCCTGGACTGAGGATTGGCCCTGGCCAGGGCATGCTGGTCCCGGCATTTCAGGGCGCCCTCGGCAGACAAGAATCGGGGCCGTGCGCCGCGGACCCGTCCTTATTGGAGTGGTGACCTCCGTCGCACTCATGATGGTCGGATGCGGCACTGGTCATCCTCTTGCTAAGGCATCCACAACGACCACCGCTTCGTCCACAACGGCCCCACCGCTAGCAATCTGGACTACGGAGGCCATTCCCGCAGGGGTGGGCGACTTGAACGACGTGGTCTGTCCCAGCGTGACGCAGTGTTATGCGGTGGGAGGTATGGAATACAGCACCGGGCCGGGATGGATCCTCGGCAGCTCCGACGGTGGAAAGAGCTGGACTCTTCTCAACACGACTTCGCAGACGTGGTTAGCCGCCATCGCTTGCCCGACCACCACCACCTGCATCGCAGTAGGTGGAGGAGGCGGCGACGGAGTAACGACCGTTCCAGCCCTCCTTCTCACCACCGACAGTGGAAAACATTGGTCAAACGAGGCGCTACCTTCGCAGATCGGCGGAATCCTCGACATCGCCTGCGGGTCACAGAGCGTCTGTGTCGTTGTTGGAAACACCAGCAACACCGCCGAGGGCCAGACAGGCATCGCACGAACCACAGATGAAGGTGCAACCTGGACGGTCGAGACTTCACCGACAGGCCTAAGCGAAATCGACTCCGTGACCTGCTCCACCACTTCGTTCTGCATCATCGGCGGGGCCGGTCCAGGCCCGGAGTCCAGTTCCCCCTCTATGGATTCGATTAGCAACGACGGCGGGGCGAGCTGGACAGCGGGAGTAGTGGCGAGCGGACCATCGGCGCTGGGACAGATCTCCTGCGTTGGCCCGCAAGCCTGCATAGGACTCGTCGAGAGCGGGGGTACGAACACCTATGGAAGTGGTTCGCCGATAATGACTTCCGATGGTGGCAGAACGTGGAAGGCGGGATCGACGGGCGTGGGCGAGGCAGTGTCGTGTGTCATGGACTTGTGTGTCTCTGTCGGAGGCCGCTGGACGGACATAACGAACACTTATCCCGGCGACGCCTTCGTCTCGACCGACTCGGGGACAGACTGGGAGCCCATGACCATTTCGACGCCATACAGCCTGACCGCAGTGGTTTGCCTTTCCGGTGTTGATTGTGTGGCGGTCGGTGGCAACTTCCCAAACCCAACGCCCGGTGCGATCTTTAGGTACGGATCTTGACAGGACCGCCCTGAAAGAGGCTTCTGATTCATACTTCAGGTGAACGCTGAGCCTCGGTTCTAGCGTCGTGTGCGGGCAGGTGGTTGCGGGACCCGACGCAGGCGATTATTGACGGCGATGCGTGATCTCGTACGGCCCCGAAGACCTGATCTCGCTCCGAACAGCTCACCTATGAATAGGGACGCGTACTCTCGCCGAGACGACTCCCGTAAGAGGACTATCTCTCCACGTAGACCGTCAGCGGTGGGACAACACCATGGCGTTGCATGGCGGCGGCCATCTCGTCAGGTGGAGAGGCGAGCGTCGCCATTACCGTCTCAATGTCGTCAACATCGCAGGTGATCGCGATCATGTTGCTTCCGTCGTGCGCCACGTAGTCCACGACAT
>DASPVS010000069.1:0-5280 GCA_035622235.1 Acidimicrobiales bacterium
ATCCGGCCTCTGCGGTGAGGTCGCGAAAACGGTCGAGGCCCATCCCTTCGGGAATGTCGAAACGCGGGGAGCGAAAGCCGCGGACCGGAGACTGGAACATGTCCTCGAGGATTTCGCGACCTTGGCGAAGCCATTTGAGTAGCGAGCCGGGGTCTTTGGGAAGCTGGCCGTGATCGGGCCCATGACTGGCGATCTCGTGACCCTGTGCCGTCAGTTCTTCGAGCTCGGACCGCACCTGACAGGCGTAGTTCCCGACGACGAAGAGCGTGACCGAAGACCTCGACTCCCCGCTGTCGATCAATGAAGCGAGCGGGACGAGGCCGCTCGCTGCTTCGATCGGTCGAGCGAGCCGATGACCCAGAACCTCCATGCCGTCGTACCAGTCCTCGACGTCGACGGTAAGGCACAGCTTCGAGGGCGATTTCCCCACCGGCTTTGACCGAGCAGTCACGGATGGCGCGCCACTCGCGCGTAAAGCGTACGCAGCCGGGCCACGACAGCGTCCTCCGAGAAGCCGTCGATGACGTGTGCCCGGCAACGGCGTCCCAGCTCCTCACGGCCCTCAGGATCGTCGAGCAACGACGCCACCTTCTTTTCGAGCGCGACGGTGTCTCCGCGCGGGACGAGCAGACCTGTCTCCGGCTGGATCACCTCGCGGACTCCGCGGATGTCGTAGGCAACGACTGCCCGACCGCTGGCTGCGGCCTCCATGGCGGCCCTCGGGATGCCTTCGCGGTACGACGGGAGGACGACCAGGTCGGCCGCTGCGAGATACGGCCGGACGTCGTCAACTCCTCCGATGAAGTTAACGGTTCCCTCGTTCTGGGCGGCTGCAACCTCCGACTCTGAGAGTGCATCACTCTGGTCATGCTCGAACGGGCCCACGTGGACGAATTCGGCGCGTCCGGCCAACGTGTGCGCCACCCGGAGGAAGTCGACACAGCCTTTTTCGCGCACGAGTCGGCTCACCATCAACACGACAGGCCGTTCGTTTTCGAGAGGTTTCAACGGGGCGACGGGCTGTGTGAACCGATCGAGGTCTATTCCGTTGCCCACGTAAGACAGCTTCCTCGCAGAGCAGATTAGGGCTCGAGGCAAAGCTTTCTCGTCCTGGCGGCTTTGGACCACCACCTGAGTGGCCCACGACGAGCACCACTTCTCGAACATCCAACCGAGCGCGTTGGCCAATCGTCCGTTACCCGCGAAGAACAACGAGCCGTGGATCGTGTAAATGGCCACAGATCCGCTGAGTCGGGCGGCAGGGAGGCCGAGGAACGATGCCTTAGGGGTATGGGTCTGGACGACGTCGAAGCGAGCGCTTCGGAAGAAACGCAGTAGGCGGACGAAGGCGACGAGGTCGGAAGCCGCGAACTCGCGGCGAATCGGTACGACCTCAACCTTGATCCCCTCGGGGGGGTCGTTGTACGAGTCGCCCGATACGACCGTCCAGTCCACTTCGTCGAGCGATTGGAGCTGGTTCCGGATGAGGAGCCTGGCGGTCATGGACGTCGTGACCACTCTGCACCCCTTGAGCTTGGCGCGCGCCTCCTGGCTCCCGTGTCGAGCTCGCGTTCTCGTTCTCGAAACCACAGCACCGTCCCCTCGGAGCGGCCCCCCCACGAGCCCGTTTGGCCGGTTTCGTGCCCGTCCGAGAACCCACGAAATATAGTCTGCCGTCCATGTGCGGCATAGCCGGATTCCTGGACCGCAGCGCCGCCCGCCCTCGAGGCATGCACGAAATTCTGGACCTCATGGTGTCCACGTTGGTTCACCGCGGTCCCGACGACAGCGGTGCGTGGATCGAGCCCGAAGCTGGAATAGCGCTCGGACACCGACGGCTGTCGATCGTCGATCTCTCCCGGCATGGCCACCAGCCGATGCACTCACGGAGCGGCCGTTACGTGCTCGATTACAACGGCGAGATCTACAACTTCTTGGAGCTGCGCGAGCAGCTCGAAGCGCGTGGTCACCGTTTCGGCGGTTCATCGGATACAGAGGTACTGCTCGGCGCGATCGACGAATGGGGCTTGAAAGGGGCTCTGTCACGAAGCAACGGCATGTTCGCGCTGGCCCTGTGGGACCGCCGAGAACACGAGCTCAGCCTCGCGCGCGACCGGTTCGGGGAGAAGCCCATGTACTACGGGTGGGCTGGAGACTGCCTGCTCTTCGCATCGGAGCTCAAGGCAATCCGAGCACATCCTGCATTCGAAAACGAGATCGACCGCGGAGCTCTGGCGCTGTACATGCGGCACAACTGCGTACCGGCTCCCTACTCCATTTACCGCGGGGTACAAAAATTGCCCCCAGGCACCATCCTTTCCATCGCCGGTAGCGCCGGACCGCGAACGCTTCCTGAGCCCGTTCCGTACTGGTCGTTCGAAGAGCTCGTTGAGTCCGAGACGCGCCGACCCTTCACGGAGCCGGGCAGCGACGCTCTAGAGGAGCTCGAGCACCTGCTCCGAGACGCAGTGGGAATGCGAATGCAAGCGGACGTCCCACTCGGCGCCTTCTTGTCCGGCGGGATCGACTCCTCGCTCGTGGTGGCACTCATGCAGTCCCAGAGCTCGCGCGAGGTTCGCACCTTCACCATTGCCTTCGACGACACCCAGTTCGACGAGGCGGCCGACGCCGCGAAGGTCGCCGAACATCTGGGCACGGACCACCTGGAGATGCTCGTTACGCCGAAGGATGCCCTCGAAGCTGTTCCGAAGATGCCAACGATCTTCGACGAGCCGTTTTCCGACTCCTCGCAGATTCCCACGTATCTGTTGTCCGTCCTCACCCGCGAACACGTCAAAGTGGCGCTGTCGGGCGACGGAGGTGACGAGCTGTTCGGCGGGTATAACCGTTACTCGTGGTCCAGACGATTCTGGGACAACGTGAGGCGAGTTCCGCGACCACTCCGCGCCGCTGCCGCGAAGGCGCTTCAAAAGATACCCCCTCGGTCGTGGGACAAGGCGTTTACAGTCGCCGAACCAATCCTGCCTTCGTCGTTGCGTGTGCGAATGCCTGGCAACAAGCTGACGAAGGTGGCAGACGTCCTTCCGTCAACGGACTTGCACGAGGTTTACGTCCGCCTTTGCTCTCACTTCAACGATCCCACCGCGCTCGTAGTGGGATCGATCGAACCTGGATCTTGGTTGTCGCGATCCGAACGTTGGCCCGGTGTCGCGGAACCTGTCGAGCTCATGATGTTCCTCGACTCGATGACATATCTTCCGGATGACATACTCACCAAGGTCGACCGTGCGTCGATGGCTGCGAGTCTGGAAGCTCGGGTCCCTTATTTGGACCACAGGGTGGCCGGGCTCGCCTGGCGCTTCCCCCTCGAGTGGAAGATAAGCGATGGCAAAGGAAAACTCCCGCTCAGACAGATCCTGCACCGTTACGTTCCAGAGGAGCTCGTGGAACGTCCGAAGATGGGCTTCGGTTGGCCCGTCGGATCCTGGCTCTCTGGACCTTTACGCGAATGGGCCGAAGAGCTGCTGGACGAAAGAAGATTGAGGCGGGAGGGAATTCTCAACGCCGACGTCGTCTCTCGAATGTGGCGGGACCAGAAGGAGGGTCGCCGGGATCGCCAGTACCAGTTGTGGGATGTCCTCATGTTCCAAGCTTGGTTTGAGGTGAACGGTACTCGCGCAGGTGGATGAGCATCGTCGGCGGGACGACCTCGCGATCAATCTGATCGAGGTGAACGCGCACATCCTGGGAAACCATTCGACCCGCAGCTTGCTGAGCCTCGCCGCAGCCGCCTCGGAGCTTCGCGTGCCCATGACCGTTGCCTCGGTGAACGGGTTTTTTCCCTCCACACGACTGGCCCTGTCCGAACTGCGCACGCCGGCTGTCGGCGGACCTTCTCGAGGCGACCTGCCCGCCCGGCTGTATGCACGCGGCGCCGTGCTCGCCGACAGGTGCTTCAACGGGCTGCGCCGCGTTTTCCCGAGGTCGGATGCGCCGTTCCAGTTGCTCCTGATCGGCCGTTGTCTGAGGGAGGCGGCGTCTTTGCGGATGGCACATGCAGCGACGCGAGGAACACACCCGGTTCCTGTGAACGTCGTTCAGACAGCCAGCGAGTCTCTTGCGGCGTCAGTCGCCGCGCTATCGAGGGTCCCACATATAAGGCTTGTACACGAGGCAGACCACTTCGAAGGCCCGTTGTTGGGTCTCTGCGAGGCGGTGTGTCGCGGGCGACGCGAAGACGTAGTCGTGGTCTGCACCAGGGAGTCGCTCAAGTCGCGCTTGAGGAAGCGCCATCCGGAACTGCGGGCCATCGTCAAGCCCTTCACTTTGACCGACAAGGGTATGCGAATAACCGAGGACGAGCGCAAAGAGGCCCGACGACGTCTCGCTCTCGAGCCGGATGAGGTCGTGGCCGCGTTGGTCGGCGGCTGGTGGCCTTACAAGGACATCGCAACCGTAGAGCGCGCTCTCCCTATCATGACAGAGAGGATTGTTCTTCTGATTGTCGGCGGTCCCACCGACGACACGGTAATTCGGCGGATGACAGAGACGTCCAAGGGACGCGTGATCGTGTTCGGGAAGCAGGTGAGCACAGACGACCTACGCCGTGTGTATGCCGCATGCAATTTCAGTCTCGTGAGCCGCTTTCCCGGAACCGACAAAGAGAGCGGCCTCGTCATGGACGGGGCGCGCTATGGAGTCCCGCTCGTCGTCTCGGACAGCGACCCGGCTCTGAAAAAGCTGTTGGAAGGCCACAGTTGGGTGCGCATGTTCAAAGCGGGCGACGCGGTTTCGCTCTCGTCGGCTCTCGACGAGCTCGTGGCCCGACCACTCGAGCGACCCGGAGAGGATGCTCCGTCGCTTCTCGAAATGATGACGCCGATCGATGCAATCGAATTCTTCGGCGAACTCGGAAAATGGTTGCTCGGTGGCGAACCGCCGCTTTCCCCTGACGGTATCGACGCCGAGTCGTCCTTTGGGCGCGAGGAGGGAAAGGAGCGCAACACCCTGCTAAAGGCGGAACTTCGAGATCCTTCGAGCGTCCCGGAAGTAGCCGATGCGACGGCGGAGCAGGCGGAGGACGGTCTCGGGACTTAGACCGCGCCCCGACGAGGGTTGAGCGCGCTCAGAAGCAGTCTTTCGCTGGCTCTTCGGACTGTCGGTGGCCGGAGGGGAAGAGCGCTCCCCCGGGTCGTATCCGAAGCGAAGCATCGTTCTTCGGCAGATGAGCGCGACATCCCGCGCTCGTCGTGCTCCGAGAGTCGTCTCCCATGCTGTAACGCGATCCGTGGTGACCTCTCCGAGCGCGTTGTGTTTCCA
>DASPVS010000070.1:0-9570 GCA_035622235.1 Acidimicrobiales bacterium
GAAGCTTCGGCCGTCGAGCGAAGCGGCGTCCATGCCCAGACGGGAACCGATGGGGCTCGCCCAGAGCGAAGCGGGTGGGAGCAACGAGGCGGGTCGGTGCAGACGCATTCGGAGACTCGCGAAGAAGGGTTGGTCGAGGCGAGGGGGCTCGTAAAGCGCTTCGGGAGCTTCGTCGCAGTCGACGGGATCGACTTCTCGATCGGTCGAGGCGAATCGTTTGGATTTCTGGGGCCCAACGGAGCCGGAAAGACGTCGACGATGCGGATGATCTCTTGCATGTCACCTGTCTCGGCTGGATCCCTTCGCGTGCTCGGAATGGACCCGTCCGTGGACGGTCCCTCGATCAGGGCGCGTATCGGCCTCGTGCCACAGGAGGATTCGCTCGACCTCGAATTGACGGTTCTCGACAACCTCATGGTCTACGGGAGATATTTCGACCTTCCGCGCAAGGTGATCAGAGCCCGCGCGGAACGACTCCTCGATTTCGCCCAGCTGAGCGAGCGAAAGCACGACCGGGTGGACCCGCTATCCGGAGGCATGAAGAGGCGCCTCACGATCGCAAGGTCTCTCATCTCCGAGCCCGAGCTACTGATCCTCGACGAGCCCACTACGGGCCTTGACCCTCAAGCGCGCCACCTTTTGTGGGACCGCCTCTACCGGCTCAAGCAACAGGGCGTGACTCTCGTGATCACGACGCACTACATGGAGGAGGCGGAGCAGCTTTGCGACCGCCTTGCGGTCATGGACCACGGACGGTTCGCCGCAGAGGGAAGTCCACGGGAGCTGATAGACGAGTTCTCCACGAAGGAAGTGGTGGAACTTCGATTTCCTCCCGGGGAGCAGGACTCGTCCAGTGTTCTTCTGGCTGAGGTCGAAGGCCTCGAAGACGTCGTGGAACGTTCCGAGGTGTTGCCCGACCGCGTCTTCCTCTACACCGATGAGGGCGACTCTGTTCTGGGACTCGTTCACGCTGCGGGTCTCAACCCCACGAGCGCGCTGGTCAGACGCTCGACGCTCGAAGACGTATTCCTCCGCTTGACCGGCCGGACGCTCATCGACTGACGGTCGACGACATGCGAAGTCCTTCCGTTCTCGGCCGCCCCGCTCCGATGTGGACCCGCGCGCTCAGCTACTGGATCTACCAGTACAAACGGACCTGGCGTGGATCTCTTACGACCAGTTTTCTCTTCCCGGTCCTGTACCTCGCCGCGATGGGGGTGGGCCTCGGCTCCTTGATCGACATGCACTCCCACGGAGTGGAAGGCGTCTCCTATCTCGACTACCTCGCGCCGGGTCTGCTCGCCGCCACCGCCATGCAGATCGGAGCGAACGAGTCGATGTACCCGGTCATGGGAGCGATCAAGTGGGTCCGTACCTACTTCGCCATGTTGGCCACCCCGATGGGCGTCGGAGACGTGCTCGCAGGCCACCTCGTATGGATAACGCTGCGGCTCTTCATGGTCATGACCATCTACCTGATCGTGATGGCCGCATTCGGGACCATCCATTCACCGTTCGGAGTACTCGCCATCCCAGCCGGAGTGCTCACGGGCCTGGCGTTCTCGGCGCCGATCGTGGCGTTCGCCGCAGTACAGAAGAACGACTCGGGATTCTCCGCTCTGTACCGATTCGGCATCATCCCCCTGTTCTTGTTCTCCGGCACCTTCTTCCCGGTTTCACAACTGCCGGCCTGGCTTCAACCCATCGCGTACGCAACCCCGTTGGAGCACGGCGTGTCATTGTGCCGGGCCCTTACCCTCGGCACAGTGTCAGCTTGGCCGGCCTTGGGCGACGTCGCCTACTTGTCCGGTCTGATCGCATTGGGGGTCGTGCTCGCGTTGCGCGCTTATCGAAATCGGCTCGTGACGTGAATAGTCCCGCAATCAGTGACCCAGAGCGTGCGGTAACGCTGGCAAACGGGTCGGGTTCGTCGCCGCTTCGGATCACCCCATTGGCTCTGTTGGGGAGCAGAAGGGCTCTTCGACTCGTCGAGCGCAACCTGGTGGTCTACCGACGCGGATGGATCTATTTCGTATCTGGATTCTTCGAGCCGTTCTTCTACCTCCTGTCGATCGGAATCGGGCTGAACCACCTCGTCGGGCCGCTCAACATCAACGGGACGTTGATCAGCTACACGGACTTTGTCGCGCCCGGTTTGCTCGCTTCGTCGGCAATGAACGGCGCGATGTTCGATGCGACCTTCAACATCTATTTCAAGTTGAAGATCGCCAAGACCTACGACGCGGTCCTTTCCACGCCTTTGGGTGTCACCGATATCGCGCTCGGCGAGCTGTCGTGGGCGCTTTTGAGAGCGTCCATCTATTCCGGCGCGTTCTTGATCGTCATGGCGGTTCTCGGGTACGTACTCACGCCTTGGGCCGTGCTTTGTTATCCCGCAGCGGTTCTCGTGAGCTTCGCCTTCGCGGCCAGCGGCATGGCTGCAACTACCTACATGCGCAGTTGGCAGGACTTCGACTTCGTGTCGCTCGTGGTGCTCCCTCTCTTCCTATTCTCTGCGACCTTCTATCCGATCACCGTGTACCCCGGATTGCTCCAAGCCGTCGTCAAATGCACTCCCCTGTACCAGGGAGTCGTCCTGATTCGGGGTCTCGACTCAGGAATGTTCTCCTGGGCTCTCGCGGGTCACGCCTTTTACCTGGCCGTGATGGGAACGGTGGGTCTCCTGGTAACCGCGCGACGCTTTGCGACGTTGCTGCTGCCATGAGGGCGCAGCTCCCACCGAGTTGCGGTTCACGGCGGATGTACAGTGACGCTGACGTCATAGAACTCGGGAGTTGCTCTCCATGCAAGTAACGATCATCGGCGGAGGTAGCTACCAGTGGGCGCCGAAGCTCATTACGGACCTCCTGGCCGTCCCGGCTCTGTCTGGCATGCACCTGGTCCTCGAGGACATCGATCAGAAGCCTCTTGATCACATGGAGCAGTACGCCAAGCTCGCCGACGAGAAGCTCGGCTCGAAGGTGACGGTCTCCACGACCACCGACCAACGCCGGGCACTGGACGGAGCCGATTTCGTAATCGTCACGATCTCGACCGGTGGGTTCGACAGCATGAGCATCGACCTCGACGTTCCGGCGCGACATGGGATACGTCAGTCAGTCGGAGACAGCGTGGGCCCCGGGGGGATCAGCAGATCGCTTCGCAACATCCCCGTTCTCGTCGGCATCGCAAAGGACATGGAACAGTGCTGTCCGGATGCCTGGATGCTCAACATCACCAATCCGATGACGTGCCTGACCAGAGCAGTGACACGAGAGAGCTCGATCCGGACGGTGGGCCTCTGCCACGAGGTGGGTCATTTTTCGATGCTCCTCGCTGTGGCTCTCGGCAAGTCGCATACATCGATCAATCCCACCGTGGTTGGCGTCAATCACTTTCCCGTCGTCACTTCTCTCGACATCGATGGCGAGGACGGACTCGGCGTTCTCTTCTCCATGATCGAGGAGCTCGGAGGGCTCGATGCTGTTGCGCCCCGTCCGGGTGCTTCCGAGCCCGACATCTTCAGCCCCGGCGGATTTGCGCGGGAGAACTTCTTGAAGCTCACCCTTCTCGATCGCTATGGCGCCATTCCGGCCGCCGGCGATCGACATCTGGCTGAGTTCCTGCCGTCCGTGCTCACCGAAAGGTCGGGTTGGGGATCCACGTGGGGAATCGAGCTCACCCCGATCTCGAAAAGAGAGCAGCACCAGGCCCAGTACATCGCCGACGTCGAGGCGGTGCTGGCGGGCCAAAAAGAGATGGAGACGTGGGACTCAGGAGAGATCGTGGCGCCCGTGATCGATTCCCTTGTGACAGGAGCTCGACGAGAACTTCCGGTCAACATCCCTAATCGGGGTCAATGTCCGGACCTTCCGAGCGAGGTCGTCGTCGAGTCGATCTGCGTCATCGACTCCGACGGGATCCGGGGTCGCGACCAAGCGCGTGCGCCGCAAGCGCTCGCCGAGCTTTTGCGTCGACATGTCGCGGTTCAGGAGCTCACGGTCGAAGCAGCGATGACCGGTGACCGACAGATCGTCGACGCAGCGTTCGCTCTCGATCCATTGGCCGGGAGGGGAGATCTCACGGAGACGGACGAGATGGTCGAGGAGCTGCTAGCCGGCACTGCGCGTTGGCTCCCCCAGTTCGAGCTCGCCTCTAGCGAACGATGACACGACCCACCTTGCGCTCCGACCGTCTCTGAGCCCGGCTGTCTCTGAACCCGGCTTTCTCTGACCTCGCTGCGCCTGACGCCAAACGGAAAGTTCGGCCAAGTGGCCGAGTAACGAGAGGACTACGAGATGGAGATCGGTTTCATCGGACTTGGCGCCATGGGCCTACCGATGACGAAAAATCTTGTCGACGCCGGCCACGACGTGCGCGTGGCGTCGCGCAGCAGGGGCCCGGTCGACAAAGCGATCGCGTTCGGCGCGAAGGACGGCGTGAGCCCGGCAGAGATCGCCACGTGCAGCCAAGTCGTCATCCTCTGCGTGCCGAATTCGCCGGACGTCGATCAGGTCGTCGGCGAGATGCTCCCCACCTTGCGCGAGGGCACGATCGTGGTGGACTGCTCCACGATCGATCCCGATGTCGAGCGCGACCAACACGAGCGTGTGGTCAGTCGCGGCGGCCGCTACCTCGAAGCACCCGTATCCGGCGGGACGGTGGGCGCCGAAAAGGGAGCGCTCACGTTGATGGTGGGAGGCGACGCGGATGACCTCGAAATGGCACGCCCCGCCTTGGAGCCGATGGCAGGACTCATCGTCCACGTCGGAGGACCCGGGATGGGGCAAGTGGTGAAACTGTGCAACAACTTGATCTACGCGGCTCAAATGACGGCCACGGCGGAAGCGACCGCGCTCGCGGTCAAATCCAAGGTCGACCCGGGCAAACTGCTCGAAGTACTTCTGCACTCGACGGGTGATTGCACGGCGGTGCGGACCAGACTGCCTGTAGCGGGAACGATCGCGGACAGCCCGGCGTCAAATGGCTGGAAGCCGGGATTCATGACCGACCTCATGGCGAAGGACCTCGACCTGGCTCTCGGGTACGGAGTTGCGGCAGGGGTGCCGATGCCCACGACTGCTGTCGCGCGGCAAGCCCTCACGGCTGCATCGACCGCAGGATACGGGCGGGAGGACTTCTCCGCGCTCGCAAAGGTCGTGCTTCGGCTCTCCGGAGCCGCGTGAACAATCCATCACTCAAACCACCGGCGGTGATCCTCGCCGCCGATCACCGGGCGCGGGGGGTTCTCACCACCGAGCGCTATGCCGACTATCTGCAGTCGCTACGTCTAGCTCTTCCCGTGTGTGACGGCATCCTCGCCAGTGCAAAACCTCTGGCCGATCTCGCCGCGACGGGTGCGATCTCACACGATCAGCGGACTTATCTGTCGATAAACCGAACCGGGCTCGCCGGATCGGTCTTCGAGCTAGACGACCGTCTGGTTGCGAGCGTCGGACGCGCGGCCGAAGAAGGTTGGACCGGGATCAAACACATGATCCGGATCGATCTAGGAGACAGGATCACCGCGTCCGCCCTCGAGCTGCTCGGCCGGGTCATCGAGGAGTCGCGCGCGGCGGGTCTCGAGGCGCTGATCGAGTCGCTTTTATGGCGGGGAGGTCAGGTCGCTAGGGATCCCGATTCCGTAGTCCTCGGCGCGGTAATCGCGCACGACATGGGAGCTCCCCTTCTCAAGGTCGCTGTTCCGGAGGTCGCACCCGGCGCCGCGCGCACCGAGGCCGTCGCTCGGGTCGTCGACAGCGTCGGCGTTCCCGTCCTCTTTCTGGGAGGACCGCGTCCCGATTCGGCGAGACGCGAGGAATCATTGGACGAAGTGCGAGATGTGATGGCCGGAGGCGCGGCCGGCATGGCAATCGGCCGCCTCGTCTACCAGGATCCGGATCCTGCGACGATGGCGAAGCTCGTGGCCGATGTCGTACATGGGTCAGCGGACAGCGGGTGATCCTCACGATCGACCTGGGCTCGAGCGCCACCAAGGCGGCGCTGTGGGCACACGACAGGCTGGTCGCCGTAGGCCGCGCACCTCTTCGGACCCTCTACGGCGACGGAGGGATCGTCGAGCAAAAGCCTTCGGACTGGTGGGGGTCCGTGGTCGAGGCGTGCAGCCGTGCTCGAGAAGGAAAGCCGGCGTTCGAAGACGTGGACGGCATCGCGATGTCAGCCGCAAGGCAAACCTTCGTGCCGGTCGACGGGTCGGGATTTCCACTGGGCCCCGGCATCCTTTGGTCCGACCGACGCGCATCAAAAGAAGCGACTGAGATCGCAGAGAAGTTCGGCGGTTCTTCGAGCGTTCACCGGCGAACCGGAACGATCCTCGACGGGGCGTCTGTCTCGGCGAAGTTTGCTTGGCTCGAGACCCATGAGCGCGAACGATTCGAGAACGCGCGCTGGATGTTGGCACCGCGAGACGTGATGCTGCATCGGATGACGGGAATCGTTGCCACAGATGACACCCTCGCTTCTGCGACCGGGCTCTATGACCTGGACGGAAAGCTCGTCCCTTGGATCAGTGATTCCGCAACGGAAAAGCTCCCCGAATCGGTAGCGCCCGTTACCGTCATTGGCCCGCTGCTCGCCGAACCCTCCGCAGAGCTCGGGGTGAGCCAAGGTGTCCCCGTGGTCATCGGTGCGGGAGATAGGCCTAGTGAGGTGGTCGGCGCGGGCGCGTCGTCGGAAAGAGCAATGGTGTCATGGGGTACGACCGCGAATCTGTCCCTGCCGATCGGAGCCAAACCGCTCGGCGAGGCGGAGGGGCTATCGCTGACACGAGCCGCTTTGGACGGCTGGCTGCTCGAAGGAGGTCTCTCGGCCGCGGGATCATTGGTGTCTTGGCTCGAGAAGCTCACGAACACGGCCGGCGCCGAACTGATGGAGATGGCACGCGCCTGTCCCGAAGGGGCTCGCGGAGTCGTCGTCGCACCGTGGGCGGGAGGAGCTCGCGCGCCTTGGTGGCGCGACGGCGCGAGGGCAGGGGTGATCGGCCTTTCGCTCGATCACGGCGCTGGAGAGGTGGCGCGGGCTGTGGTCGAAGCGGTGGCATGGGACGTAAGAAGGTGCATGGACGCCGTTCGAACTGTGACGCTCGCGAAAGCAGTCGGCCCCATCGATCACGGCGGGGACGGCGTGTCGCGCCCGAGGATCGAATCGCTCGCGTTGACCGGTTCGGGGACGCGCTCCTCCTTATGGGTCGACGTTGTCACGGCCGTGTCGGGGCTTCGGGCCGTTGTCCGGCGCTCCGGGGAGGCGGCCTCCGCAGGCGCAGCCATCGTGGGCTCGAGCGCGCTCGGTAGCGGTTTCGAGCTGGACCGCATCGACCCGATCGTCGAAAGAGTGACGCCTTCGCGCGATTCCGTGAAGAGGTACGAGGAACTGCGACCTGCAATCGATCGGACAGCGTCGACACTCGTCGACTTGGTCTTCGAATCATGAAGGACGTCCGGATCGCTTTCGGAAGACAAGGGCTTATCGTTCCCGTCCCCGACGACGCCGTAGTCGTCACGGGAACTGCGATCCCCCCTCTCGCAGACGAGCGACGCGCCGTTGTCGACGCGCTTCGATCCCCTCTGGCCGGGCGCCGGTTGAGCGAGATCGTAGGGCCCGGTCACAGCGTGGTCGTGGTCTTCCCCGACATCACGAGACCGATGCCGAACCGCACGGTGTTGCCGCCCCTGCTCGAGGAGCTCCAGAACCTCGGAGCGGGACCGGATCGCGTACAACTTCTGTGCGCCACCGGCACGCACCGATCGGCAACGGATTCAGAGATGCTCGAGCTAGTGGGCCCGGAAGTCTTCGGCTCCTACGCGGTACATCAGCACGACGCCCAGAGCGCAGGTCACACAAACGTGGGTGATCTGGACTCGACCCCTGTGCTCTTGGACAGCCGATATGTCGAGGCTGACGTGCGAATTGTGACCGGATTCGTGGAACCTCACTTCTTCGCCGGTTTCAGCGGTGGTCCGAAAGGCGTCTTCCCGGGACTGGGCGCTCTCGAGACGATCCTCGAAGCACACAGCCGTTCTCGAATTGCAGATCCGATGGCGACTTGGCTCGTCACCAAGGGAAATCCCGTTCACGACTTCGTGAGGCGCGCTGTCGCGCTCGCCCCGCCGACCTTGTCCGTCGACGTCACGATCGACGCGCACAGGCGGCTGACCGGCGTGTTCGCGGCGCCGCTTCCGGTCGGACACGAAGCTGCCTGCGCTTTCGTTGCACGGACTGCTGTCGAGAAGGTCCCCGGCCGTTTCGACGTGGTGCTCAGCACAAACGGCGGACATCCCCTCGACCGGAACCTCTACCAGGCGGTCAAAGGTCTTGCTGCTGCTCAGCGAGTTGTCTGCGAAGGGGGTGTGATCGTCATGGCCGCTGAATGTGTCGACGGAGTGCCCTCCGCTGGAGGATTCGCACAAATACTGAGCGAGTCCGAGGGAGGTGGTCCTCAAGCGCTCCGATCCGGAGGCTCGTCGGACACGGAAAGTGCGCTCAATTCGAGCGGGACGCGCCCCCCTGCCGTGTTGGACGGTTGGCAGGCACAGGTACTCGGTCGGGTGCTACAGAGCTCGAAAGTGCGCTTCTACAGCCACGGTCTGTCCGACTCGGAAATTCGCATGGCACAGATGGAACCGGTAGCAGATCTCGCGTCGGCCGTCGCAGAAGCTCTCGGATCAGCGGGCACGGCCTCGCGGCTGTGTGTGCTGCCGGAAGGGCCGCTCACCGTGGCGACCGCGGTTACCTGACGGGCATGTCAGGTAACTGGGCGAGAGGTTAGCGTGTCGCGGCAATGGGCGACCCGCTGATCGGCGAACAGGCGCTGTTCGAAAGAGAAGGGCCCGTCTTCGATTTCATAGTGCCCGACGAGCTGCTGAAAGAGGCGGTCGGGCGAAGTCGAGACGCAGAAGCGGTGGCCGATCTCGCCCTCGTTCCCGGCACAGGCGAAGGCAAACCCCCGAGAATGAGCTCGGTCATGCGCACGAGCGGGGTGGCTCCGCTTCTTTTCTTGACGCTCGCCGCACTTGTCCCGAGCTTCATCAACAACGGGATAAGCCTCCTCGGCCCCAACATCAAGGCTTCTTTCCACTTGAGTGACGCTGGCCTCGGAGCGGTCACCTTCGTTGCCGCTGTGGCACAGATCGGTTGGGGTCTTCCGGTCGCCGTGTGGGCCGACCGCGGCAGCCGCAAAATGGTCGCTGCATTCACGCTTTTCATATTCGCGATCACCGTTCCCCTGATGGCTCTCTCGAAAAGCGTCTGGCCCTTTGCCTTTTTGTACATCATTGCTGCGATCGGCTACGGCACCTCGGACACGGTTCACAACTCCTATCTGTCCGATGCATATCCCACACAGGCGAGGGCTCGCGTCTTCGCCTGGCACCAGCTGTCCGACCCCCTGGGCCAGACCGTCGGCATACTGCTAATCGGTTTCGTGGCTGCTGCCAGCGGAAGCTGGCGTTGGTCACTTCTCATCGCGTTCGCCGGCATCCCGATCGCGTTCGCGATACTCACGCTGCGCGAGCCCGACAAAGGTGCGAACGAGTCGAGCCACATCTTGCGAGC
>DASPVS010000071.1:0-7841 GCA_035622235.1 Acidimicrobiales bacterium
GTTCTCCAGCTGGGGCAAGACAGTGTCCTCGAACCCGAGCACCCCTTCGACGAGTGCGCTGCTCTCGCGAATGCGACTCGCCGCGTTGCGGCGTATCTCCTGGTGAACCGGAACCGATTCCCATCCCGACGCCCGAAGCTCGCCCAGGGTGGAAGGAAGGTCTGTAGGAGGGTCCTGGAACGGCGACGGTGTCGAGCGAGGAGTCATGCGGGGAGCCTACGCCTGGGAGCGCAGTTGCCGTTTCGCCGGGCGTTTCGCCTGGACGCTTCGCCGGCGTTTCGCCTGGCTCGCTACCAGGTGCGAAGATGATGAGCCGTCAGAACGAGCGAGTCACGAGGAGGAGAGAAAAGGCGTGAGCACGCTCGAGGACATCAAGCCGATTCCGGTCACGCTCGGAGGAGTGCGTGGCGGGCCCGATGTCCGCACCCTTCGCAAAGACCCCTGGTGGCAAGCCCCGGCGGTCACCTTCGGGTTCCTCACCGCTTTTGTCGCGTACACGACTTGGGCTGCCTTTCAGAACGCGTATTACTACGCAGGCACCGGGTTCCACCGGGACCTGATCTCGCCCTTCTATTCTCCGTGCATCGTCAAGTCGTGCGTGCCGGGAGCGGGGGGCACGTTGGCCATAACTTGGTGGACGATCTCGCCGGCGCTACTGATCCTCATCGTCCCGGGCGGGTTCCGGTTGACCTGTTACTACTACCGCAAGGCCTACTACAGGGCCTTCTGGCAGTCGCCGCCGGCGTGCGGGGTATCCGACGGGCACGCGAGCTACAGCGGGGAGACACGGTTCCCGCTCATCTTGCAGAACCTCCACCGTTACTTCTTCTTCCTGGCTTTCATCTTCAACGTCATCCTCACGATCGACGCGATCATGGCGTTCCGACTCCCGGGCGACGGCGGGATCGGAGTGAGCCTCGGGACGATCGTGCTCTGCGCCAACGCCGTCCTTCTCTGGTGCTATTCACTCTCGTGCCACTTCTGCAGGCACTTCTGCGGAGGGAGCGTCAACCGCTTCTCGAAGCATCCTTTCCGTTACCGGCTGTGGAGGATCGTCTCCCCGCTCAACGCAAGACACATGCAGATCGCTTGGGCCAGTCTCGCCATGGTCGCCCTTGCGGACCTTTATGTCCGCTTGGTAGCGAGCGGCTGGATCACCGACCCGAAGCTGTTCTGAGGTTTATATGGACGTCGACATGGACATCGAAACCCACGACTTCGACGTCGTGGTGATCGGCGCAGGGGGCGCCGGCCTGCGAGCCGCGATCGAGGCGAAGGAACGCGGACTGCGCACCGCGCTCGTATGCAAATCGCTTTTGGGCAAGGCTCACACGGTCATGGCGGAAGGCGGCGCGGCAGCCGCGATGGGCAACGTGTGGCCCGAGGACAACTGGAAGGTCCATTTCAGAGACACCATGCGCGGCGGCAAGATGCTCAACAACTGGCGCATGGCCGAGCTGCATGCTCAGGAAGCCCCGGACCGCATCTACGAGTTGGAGCGATGGGGAGCTTTGTTCGACCGGACGAAGGACGGTCGGATTCTTCAACGAGACTTCGGCGGTCACCGTTATGCACGTCTTGCGCACGTCGGCGACCGCACCGGCCTCGAGCTGATTCGCACGCTCCAGCAAAGAGCGGTGGCCCTCGGTATCGAAGTGTTCATGGAGTGCAAGATCCTGCGCCTGTTAAAGGACGCCCAAGGTCGTCTGAGTGCAGCGGTCGGTTATTGGCGGCCGAGCGGCAACATGGTGATGTTCTCGGCCAAAGCCTTCGTCCTCGCGACCGGAAGCGTGGGCAAAGCGTGGAAGTTCACTTCGAACTCCTGGGAATCCACCGGAGACGGTCATGCGATGGCGGTGTGGGCCGGTGCGGACGCCATCGACATGGAATGCGTGCAATTCCACCCGACTGGAATGGTCTGGCCGCTTTCGGTCAGGGGGATCCTCGTCACCGAAGGCGTACGCGGAGACGGTGGAGTGCTGCGCAACTCGGAAGGCCGCCGTTTCATGTTCGAGTACATCCCGCCGATGTTCGCCGGCGAGACGGCAGACTCCGAAGAAGAGGGCGATCGCTGGTACGACGACCACATCAACAACCGCCGTCCACCGGAGCTGCTCCCGCGCGACGAGGTTGCACGAGCGATCAACTCGGAAGTGAAGGCGGGTCGTGGGAGCCCACACGACGGCGTGTTCCTCGACATCGCGTCGCGGCGTTCGCCCGAGTACATCCGTCGTCGCCTGCCGTCGATGTATCACCAATTCATGGAGCTGGCGGGGGTGGACATCACGACCGAGGCCATGGAAGTGGGCCCGACTTGCCACTACATCATGGGTGGTGTTCGCGTCGACGCAGAGACCGAGGGCACCGCAGTATCCGGGTTGTTCGCAGCCGGCGAGGTCGCCGGAGGAATGCACGGAGCCAACCGTCTCGGAGGTAACTCGCTCTCGGACCTGCTCGTCTTCGGCCGGCGCGCCGGTATGGGAGCGGCGGATTTCGCGGAGGCGCGCGCGGGACAGGTCGCACTGGACGAGGCTGACGTCGAAATGGTCGTCACAGAGGCACTCGAACCCTTCGATCGCAATGGCGGAGAGAGCCCATACGAGCTCCACGCGGAGCTTCAGGACACGATGCACCGCCTGGTCGGGATCATCCGCACCGAATCAGAGCTCGTTCAAGCGCTCGAAGATCTCGGAAAGCTCGAAGAGCGGGTTTCGAAGGTCTCCGTACGCGGAGGCCGGGCTTACAACCCAGGTTGGAACCTCGCGACCGACCTGCCTGCGATGCTTACCGTTTCGATACTGGTGACCAAAGGTGCGCTCGCCCGGCGTGAGAGCAGAGGCGGGCACACCAGGGACGACTATCCGAAGCCGGACCCGGAATTCGGAAAGGTCAACATGGTTCAACGTATGAACGAGCAGGGCGAATACCTGCTCGAGCCAGAACCACTCCCCGTCATGCCGCCCGAGCTTGCTGAGCTGTTCGAGGAGGCGAAGTGAGCGAAGTCATGCCCGATCTGGAGACAGATGTTCACGAGGAACGAATGGTCACATCGGCGGACGCGTCCGTGAGCGAGCTTCCCGAAAAGCTCACAATGAGGGTGTGGCGGGGAGATCAAAACGGAGGGTCGTTCATCGACTACGTCATGCCTGCCGTCGAAGGCGAGGTAGTCCTCGACGTGATACATCGGATCCAAGCAGGGCCCGCCCCGGACCTCGCTTGCCGTTGGAACTGCAAAGCAGGCAAATGCGGATCTTGCTCGGCCGAGATCAACGGGCTTCCGAAGCTCATGTGCATGACCCGAATGGACACCCTCCCCGAGGGCGAGCCCGTCACCGTGGCTCCCATGCGCACATTCCCCATAATGCGCGATCTGGTGACCGACGTGAGCTTCAACTACGTGATGGCGCGGCAACTGCCACCGTTCCTTCCGGAGAAGCCGGGGCCGGATGGGACTTACCGCATGATGCAGATCGACGTCGAGCGCGGACAGGAGTTTCGCAAGTGCATCGAGTGCTTCATGTGCCAGAACGTCTGTCATGTGATTCGCGACCACGAGGACAACAAGCAGGACTATGCGGGCCCGCGCATGTTCATCCGCTATATGGAGCTCGAATCACATCCGCTCGACACCAACGACCGTCGCGAATTGCTCCGAGAACGGATGGGAATCGGTCTGTGCAACATCACCAAATGCTGCACTGAAGTTTGTCCGGAGCACATCAAGATCACCGACAACGCCATAATCCCTCTCAAAGAACGGGTCATCGACGCGTCTTACGACCCATTCACCTGGCTCGGACGCAAGATCGCCCGTCGTCCCAGGCGCAGCGCTGCAGAAGCACTGGCTGACGCCCCGGCGTTCGCAGCACCCGTGCCTGCGGACGAGACAGCGGACGAGAGTGCGGCCAAGTGACAGCGGACGGGACTGCAGCCGAGTGACAGCGGTTACCTGTCGGTTTCCTTCGGTTCCTTGAGGTTCCTCAGCGCCGAGTGGGTCGACGAATTCAACCGGGCGCTCGAGGACTTTGAAGCGGTCGAGGACCTTGAAGCTCGAGGCGGTTCCTTTTCTATCCGACAGGTCGTATCCGACGGGCCCGATGGAGACGTCACGACGACATTGCTCGTCGGCGACGGACGCATTTCGATGTCTCACGGGTCTACCGGAGAGGCAATCGCGCATCCAGACGTGACGATCATGCTGAGTTGGCCCGACGCTGTTTCGTTGACCCTCGGATCGTTCTCCCCCGCTCAAGCGATCGCCGAGGGCAGGGTCCGCGTGCGCGGCGATTTACGGGTGCTGGCCTCCGGGCAGGCGATCCTTCTGGCGGCCCGGCCACATCTCGAATCCTTGCGGGCGGACACGACCTTCTGAGTGGGTGGACCTCCATCTGAAAGACAGATAGACGTCCACAAGCGCCACAAGCCCTATAAGCACCCGGAATTGCTTTCCGGTCCTCCCGCCCCGCGCCCTTCCCCCGCCCCGCCTCGAGCGTGAAGCGACCTTACGGAACCCCCAGCAATGGCGATGACAAGCTCGAGGGGCCAGCGGTAAAGTCGAGATAAGGCGACGCCCGAGGGCGGGCGTCGGGGAGGGGGATGACCCGTGACCGTACCCGGAGTGCTCGACGATCAGGCCCTTCGTCGCTACCGCGAGCTGCTCGATGCAGAGGATGCCGCTTTCGACGAAATGGAGCACGCTTACGAGGACGGCGATCGAGCCAACTTCGAAGCCGACCTGGTGGCCTGGCAGAGCTCCGTGGCACGGAAGATGAGCTTCCTCCAGCGAATGGGGATAGAGATCCCGCTGCGGGCTCACCTCTAAGTCCTGCCTACACGGGCGCCGCCGCGGGCGCTGAGGGCCGCGGGCGCTGACGGCCGCAGGCGCTGACGGCCGTCCCCTCAGGAACGCCGGCCCAGAAGGTCGGTGACCGCTGACCTCTCGGAGTTGAGCTCGTCGGTTGTGATTCGAATCCGCTCGTCTGCGAACGCGCTGTGCTCCAGGCCTAGGACGACGTGTTGAGAAGTACCGTCCGACCGGACGGGGAACCCGAAGACGAGGCCTTCAGGCCGCCCGTATTCACCGTGAGAGACGACGGCGAGCGACGCGAAGTCGTCTTCGGCAGTCGGTGTGACGATGCTCCGCACGGAATCCACCACCGCGTTCGCTGCCGAGGCCGCAGAAGAAGCACCACGCGCTTCGATGATCTTCGCCCCTCGTTGCTGAACGGTCGTGATGAATTCTCCCCGCAGCCAATCTTCGTCGTCGATGACAGACGAGGCGGGACGACCGTCGATCCTTGCGTTCTCGAAATCCGGGAACTGCGTGGAAGAGTGATTCCCCCAGATCGCTAGATTCGTCACCGACGACACGGGGACGCCGGCCTTTCGGGCTAGCTGGATCTGTGCTCGGTTCTGGTCGAGTCGCGTCATGGCAAACCAGCGGTCGTCGGGTACCTCAGGCGCGTTGGCCCTCGCGATCAAGCAGTTGGTGTTGCACGGGTTTCCGACGACCAGCACCCTGACGTCAGATGCCGCATGATCGGCAATGGCTTCACCCTGGGGTTTGAAGATCCCTCCGTTCACGGTGAGTAGGTCGTTGCGTTCCATTCCCGCTTTGCGAGGGATCGAGCCTACGAGCAACGCCCAGGAAGTTCCGTCGAATGCGGTCTTCAGGTCCGACGTTGCCTCGACGCCACTCAACAATGGAAATGCGCAGTCGTCGAGCTCCATGACAACGCCGTACAGCGATTGCATGGCCGGCTCGATCTCCAAGAGCCGGAGGACGATCGGTTGATCCGCTCCAAAGAGCTGGCCTGCAGCGATCCGGAACAGGAGCGAGTAACCGATCTGGCCGGCAGCGCCTGTGACCGTTACCTGGATTGGTGCCTTTGACGGTGACATATGCGATGCAGGCTAACCGGCGTCAAAGGCGTTCCACGATCGCAGCTGCGAACTCGGAGCACTTCACCTCGGTAGCTCCCTCGGTGAGCCGGGCGAAGTCGTAGGTGACGATTTTCTCGGCAATGGTCGCCTCCATCGCACGAACGATGTCCGCGCCCACGTCCTTCCATCCGAGATGCTCGAACATGAGGACCCCGGAAAGTATCAACGATCCGGGGTTCACCTTGTCCAAGCCGGCGTACTTCGGAGCCGTGCCGTGGGTCGCCTCGAAGACGCCGTGACCGGTGACGTAGTTGATGTTTCCTCCGGGTGCGATACCGATCCCACCAACTTGGGCGGCGAGCGCATCAGACAGGTAATCACCGTTCAGGTTGGTGGTCGCGATCACATCGAATTCGTCGGGTCGAGTGAGCACCTGTTGCAATGTGATGTCCGCGATGGCGTCCTTGACCAGAAGTCGACCGCCCGGATCTCCGCCACAGTCGTCCCACCCAACAGCCACGTCGGAGAACTCTTCGCGTACCAGCTCGTATCCCCAAGCGCGAAAAGCGCCTTCGGTGAACTTCTGGATGTTGCCCTTGTGGACGAGGGTGACGCTCTTTCTGTGGTGACGAAGGGCGTACTTGATCGCGGCACGGATGAGCCGCTTCGATCCCTCCTCCGAGATCGGTTTGATTCCGATCCCCGAGTGAGGACGGATATCCCAACCCAGGTCGTCTGCCAGGAACTCCGCCAATCGCGTCGCCTCAGGGCTGTCCGCCTGCGCCTCCAAGCCGGCGTAGACGTCTTCCGTGTTCTCACGGAAGATCACCATGTCCACCTTTTCGGGGTGGCGGACAGGCGAAGGCACCCCTTCGAACCAGCGGACCGGGCGAAGGCAGACGTAGAGGTCGAGAATCTGGCGAAGAGCGACGTTGAGGGACCTGATCCCGCCTCCTACCGGTGTGGTCAAGGGGCCCTTTATCCCGATCAAGTGCTCCCTGAAGCTCTCGACGGTCGCATCGGGGAGCCAGTCACCTGTCTCTTTGAACGCCTTTTCTCCTGCGAGTACTTCAACCCATTCGATTCGCCTGCCGTGCTTGGCGGCGGCGGCGTCGAAGACGAGCTGTGATGCGGGCCATATGTCGATCCCGATCCCGTCGCCCTCGATATAAGGAATGATCGGCTCGTCCGGTACGTGAAGTTCCCCGCCAGAACCGAGTGTGATTCGTTGCGCCATATACGGTGAGCCTAATGGGACCAGGCCGTCCCTCCGAACCGAAGTCCCTACGTCGCCTGTGTCGCCAATCCGAGCGCCGTGTAGATCTCACGCGTCGCGTTCGAGCGATTCAATGTGTAGAAGTGGAGTCCCGGAGCACCTGAATCGAGCAGTCTTCGGCACAACTCTGTCGCTATGGCGATTCCCTCGTGCTTGACCGCCTCGGACCCACCGGACCGGTCGGCCGCCTGCAGACGATCCACCGCCCAAGGAGGTACGGCCGCACCCATGGTCGCCATGCGCGGAATCGACTTCAAGCTCGTAACCGGCATGATGCCCGGCAGAACCGGCTTTTCGACGCCACGCCTCGACAGGTCGTCTACAAGACCTACATATTCGTCGGCCTCGAAGAAGAACTGCGTGACTGCGAAATCAGCCAGCCGCAGTTTCTCCGCGGTGAAATCGCGGTCGGAGGTGAGGTCAGGGCTTGCCGGATGGCCGGCGGGATGAGCCGCGACACCGATCGAAAAACCTCCGATCGCTCGTGCCAACTCGACCAATTCGAACGCGTGCAGGAGCTCACCGGGACCGTCGGAGGGATCTGTAGGAGGATCGCCCCCGAGTGCCATGAGGTTTTCGACGCCTGCCTTTCGAAACGAGACCAATATCTCCGCAAGCTCGAGACGGGTGTGGGCCACGCAGATCAGATGGGCCATCGGGACCAGGTTGGTGGTCCTGAGCA
>DASPVS010000072.1:0-2836 GCA_035622235.1 Acidimicrobiales bacterium
TTCGATTCGAGCCGACGAATGCTCGGGACCCTGACCTTCATACCCGTGAGGCAGGAGTAGCACCAACCCCGACATCTGGCCCCATTTGTCTTCGGCGGCGACGAGGAAGTTGTCGATGACGACTTGGGCGCCGTTCGAGAAGTCACCGAACTGCGCCTCCCAAGCCACGAGAGCGTCCGGGCTCTCCACCGAGTACCCGTACTCGAAACCGAGTGCTGCGTACTCCGACAACAGCGAGTCGTGGATCTCGAAGCGTCCGACGCCTTCTCCTTGGAGGTGCGCCAAAGGCACCCACTCTTCACCGGTTTCGTGATCCACGAGCACGTCGTGACGCTGACTGAACGTGCCGCGACGCGTGTCCTGCCCTGCGAGTCGCACGTCGGTCCCCTCGAGCAGTAACGAACCGATGGCGAGCGACTCCGCGAGAGCCCAGTCGACCTCTCCCGCCTCGACCATCTTGGCCCGCTGTTCGAACTGTCTCTCGAGCTTGGGATGGATCGTGAAGTCGACGGGAACGGCGGTGGTAGCCCTGACCAGACCCTCGAGCTCATCGATGTCCACGCCTGTGTCGATGATCGGAAGAGGCTCAGGCGCAGGTCGAGGTGGCGGCAGTTCGGTTGGCCGGGGCGGAGCCGACTGACGAGTCTCGTCGAGGGCGGTCTGCAATCTCTTCTGGAAGTCTTCGAGCGCCTGCTCGGCTTCTTCGATCGAGATGTCCCCGCGACGCACGAGTTTCTCGGTGTAGAGCTTTCTGACCGAGCGCTTCTTGTCGATGATCGCGTACATCTTCGGCTGGGTGTAGCTGGGATCATCACCTTCGTTGTGTCCGAAACGCCGGTAGCAGACGAGGTCTATGACGACGTCCTTGTGGAACGCGTCACGGAATCCGAGCGCGAGCCTGCCGGCTCGAACGCACGCCTCGGGGTCGTCTCCGTTCACATGGAAAATGGGAGCTTGCACCATCTTCGCGACGTCTGTTGGGTACACCGAGGAGCGGGCCGATTCGGGAAGCGTCGTAAAACCCAGTTGATTGTTGATGACGACGTGGACGGTTCCGCCGGTTCGGTAACCCGCGAGTTGCGACAGCTCGAGCGTCTCCGCGACGACGCCCTGTCCTGCGAACGCCGCGTCCCCGTGGACGAGGACGGACAGCACGTCGAAACGACCCTTTGGCCCGAGGTGATCCTGTTTCGCTCTCACCATCCCCTCGACTACGGGATCGACGGCTTCCAGGTGTGACGGGTTCGAGGCGAGAGTGAGCTGTAGCTCGTGGCCGGAACGGCCCACGAATTTTCCTTGTGCACCCTTGTGATATTTGACGTCGCCCGAACCCTGGACGCTGTCAGGATCGAGATCGCCTTCGAATTCGCGGAAGATCTCGCCATAGGACTTTCCGACGATGTTCGCCAGGACGTTCAGCCGGCCCCGGTGCGCCGTGCCCATGACGGCGCCGACGACTCCCGATCTGGAGGCCTCGTCGAGAATGGTGTCAAGAAGGACGATCGTCGATTCCGCTCCCTCGAGACCAAACCGCTTCTGTCCGACATAGCGGGTGTGCAGAAAACGTTCGAATGCTTCCGCGGCGTTGAGACGGTCGAGAACATGTCGCTGCTCCTCGGGAGCGAGTGAAAGCGGAACGCCTTCAACGTGCTGCTGGATCCAGCGCTTCTGATCGGGATCCTGGATATGCATGTACTCGATGCCGAGTGTTCTGCAGTAGGCATCGCGCAGAACGTCGAGCGCCGCCCCCAACGTCATCGTGTCGCGTCCGGCCAAGCCGTCGACGACCCATTCGCGATCGAGGTCCCAAAGCGTGAGGTCGTACGTCGAGGGATCGAGCTCGGGGTGCAGTGGCGGCGGCTCTGCCGACAGAGGGTCGAGGTCCGCGATCAAGTGACCTCTCACCCTGTACATGTTCACGAGGCTCTGTACCCTGACCTGTTTGACCAGTCTCTGGTGCTCGCTGTCGAGCGCGTTCACGTCGTGCTGCCAGCGCACCGGCTCTGCGGGCACCTCCAGAGCCGCGAACACGTCGTCGTAGAAATGGTGTTCGCCGGTAAGGCACTCAGCCACATACGTCAAGAAAAGCCCTGATTCGGCGCCCTGGATTATCCGATGGTCATAGGTCGACGTGATCGTCACCACAGGCCCGACTCCGAGCGAGGCCAGGCTGCGCCGATCAGCCCCCTGATATTCCGCCGGGTAACCAAGCGAACCCACTCCGACGATGACACCCTGTCCGGGCATCAACCGAGGCACGGATTGGACGGTGCCGAGCGTGCCGGGATTGGTCAAGGTCGCTGTAGCTCCGGAGAAGTCGTCGGGCGTGACCTTTCCCGTGTGGACCTTGCGCACCAGTTCCTCGTAGGCAACGACGAAAGCCGCGAAGTCCAGGGTGTCGGCGTCGCGGACTACGGGCACCAAGAGCGTGCGCGAACCATCCTTTTTTTCCACGTCAACCGCGAGGCCGAGCCCCACGTGTTCATGGCGGACAACTCCGGGCGTGCCCTTGCCGTCCACGTCGGGGAAGAAAGCCGCGTTGAGTGCCGGAACCGCCTGCAAGGCGCGCACGACCGCATAACCGATCAAATGCGTGAAGCTCACCTTCGACCCCGAGGCCCGGACCAAATACTGGTTGAGCCTCGAACGGTTGACCTCGAGCAACTTCGCCGGGACGGTTCGCACGCTCGTCGCGGTCGGTACAGCGAGCGAGGCCTCCATGTTCGAGACGATCCGACCTGCGACCCCGCGCAAGGGGGAGGGTCGTTCGCCGTCGGTGGTCGGTGAACCGGGTCCTTCCTCGCCGGCGTCTGGGGTGGATGGTTGCGCTCGACTC
>DASPVS010000073.1:0-5027 GCA_035622235.1 Acidimicrobiales bacterium
GCGATATCTGTCGGGCTTCTGGCGACAACGCTCGTCCTACACCTCGCACGCGGAGCGGACGTAGGGGCTTGGGTCCTTTCAGCTCTCGCGACCGCATACCTGGTGATAAACCGCGCCGAATTCACAGCTGAGTCGGATCGCCCATCCCTTCGTTCCGCGGTCGTCGCCCTCGTTCTCGGGGTTGCAGCGATAACCGTCGCCACGTCGATCATCGTCGAGGTCTCGGTTCACTTCGACCGCCACAGGACATCAGGGCTTCCGTGGTGGCGTGCTGGACAAGCGGTGGTTGAGCGCTTGGTTGGGGTTCAGACCGTCCCGCTTCCGAGAAGAGTGAACGAGTTCCTGGCACCGAGCCTCCTAGCCATCGGAATCGGCCTGGCGGTGCTTTCGTTGGTGCTCGCGACGCGCCCGGTCGTCGATCGTCGGCGTGGGTCTGGTCGGCTAGCGGAGCTGCGAGCGAGAGACATCGTCGAACGGCACGGAAGCGGAACTCTGGATTACTTTGCTCTCCGAGCCGACAAGCGCTGGTTCTTCCACAGGGACAGCCTCGTCGCGTACGCGATCTACGGCGGCGCGTGCCTCGTATCACCCGATCCCATCGGCCCCCGAGCGGAACGTGAACAAGTATGGGCATCGTTCCGCCGCTTCGCAGACGGTCAGGGCTGGACGGTGGCCATAACGGGCACAGGCGAAGAATGGCTTCCCACATACCGCGCCACTGGCATGCACGAGATCTACATCGGTGACGAAGCAGTCGTAGACGTGCAACGTTTTTCGCTGGCAGGCGGGCAAATGAAAGGACTTCGACAAGCATTCAACCGAGTGGCGAAATACGGGTACACAGCTTCTTTCCACGACCCCAGCCGCCTCGATCCCGAGACCGCGACCTCGCTCTCGGGGCTCATGTCGCAAAGCCGACGCGGAGAGTTCGAGCGAGGCTTCTCGATGATGCTCGGTCGCATCTTCGATCCCCGCGACCACGGGCTGATGCTTTGTGTCGTCACGGCGCCAAACGGTCAACCCGCCGCTATGTGCCAATTTGTTCCCGCCAAGGGGATCGACGGATTCTCGCTAGACCTCATGCGCAGAGACCGCGGCGAGCATCCCAACGGCCTAATCGACTTCGCGCTCGTATCAACGATCGAACACGTAAAAGAAATGGGCAAGCGGGGGCTGAGCCTGAACTTCGCGGCGCTCAGGTCCATTTTGGAAGGAGAGCGCGGGGACGGCGTCACCCAGCGGGTCGAGCGCTGGGCGGTCAGAAGGATGTCGAGCTTCTTCCAGATCGAGACACTCTGGCGTTTCAACGCCAAATATCAGCCGGATTGGCTGCCCCGGTACGTCGTCTATGACACCGCGGAGCATCTCGTCCCGGTCGTGCTGGGTTTGGTGCGTGCTGAGTCACTATGGGAAGTGCCCGTCATCGGTCGAGTCATCGCCGCGTCTGACAGGCGATCCCGCGCATCGGAAAAGGCGAACGGTCACGGCACGCCCAACGAACCACACGCCACGACAGGTACGGGGGCTGACCTGTTACCCGACCAGAAGAGCTCTTTTGAGAGGTCGGTCGACCGGTGAATCGAGGAACGACGAGCTTCAGGGTCTGATCAAAAGCGTCGCCTGGTGTGCCAGGTCAGTGAGAGGCGAGGGGTAGATCCCAAAGAAGACCGTCACCGCCACGCACAGGACGATCGCGAAAGACGTTGAAGCCGGTATGGGCATGTCAGCTTCGTCTTCGGCGTGAAGCACCTCGGCCTCATCGGCTTCTTCTGCTTTTTCAGCTTCCTCCGCAGGTGCAAGAACGGCGACGCCCGAGGTGGATCTGCGGGCAGCCCCGTCTCCACCGTTTGCGCGAGGAGCGTCCACATCCGTTATCTCCGCCAACGAGACGTCGACAATCGGCGGGTCCGCGTCCTCGCTGGCTCCGGTTCCCGCTCCAGCCTCTGCCGCCCCTGCTTGAACGGCACCGGCCCCCACGGCCGGCGCGTACATGAGCACGATGACCCGGAGATAGAAGAACGCCGCGATCACCGCTGTCACCATCGCGATCACGGCCAGGACCGTCGAGTGAGCGCCCACGGCCGCGTCGAGCACCTCGAGCTTCGCCAAAAACCCCGTCGTGAACGGGATCCCGGCTTGAGCCACGAGAAGAATCGCGAGCGAAGCGGCCAGCCATGGTTGGCGCGCCGAGAGATTCCGGTACCGACCCAGGTCGTGCGCGCCGTCCCCCGTGCCGCCAACGATCGTAACGATCGCGAACGTCCCGATCACCATGAACGTGTAGACGAAAAGGTAGTACAGCGAGGCCTCCACGCCCTTGGAATCTGCGGCCTGTAAACCGAGCAGTATGAAACCGGCGTGGTTTATCGACGAATAGGCGAGCATTCGCTTGATGTCACGTTGGACGAGAGCGACGATCGACCCGAGCAGGAGGGTCAAAGCCGCTAGCACCCACACCGCCGGTTGCCAGTCCGTTCGAAGCAGGCCGAACGATGTAATGAAGACCCTCAACAACGCTGCAAAGCCGCCGGCCTTGGCTACGGCTGCCATGAACCCGGTAACGGGCGTCGGCGAGCCCTGGTAGACGTCGGGCGTCCAGAGATGAAACGGGACCGCCGCGATCTTGAAACCGAAACCGACGAGCAACAGCGCAAGACCTGCCAAGAGAAGGCCGTTGTGCAAGACGATGTTGTGGGAGAAGTAGTCCGATATCTGGACAAGGTTCGTACTGCCCACAGATCCGTATACGAGGGCGATCCCGTAAAGGAAGACAGCGGAAGAGAAGGAGCCGAGGACGAAGTACTTGAGCGCGGCCTCGCCTGACTCGCTGCGGCGGCTGTTGAAAGCGGCGAGAACGTAAAGAGCGATCGACATGATCTCGAGGCCCAGAAAGACCACGATGAGATCGTTGGCCATGCCCATGATCATCGCCCCGGAGGCGGAAACCATCATGAGCACCTGGAACTCTGGCCCGACAATGCGATCGCGCCGAAGCCAACCGTCTCCCACGAACGCCGAGATGAACACGGCGCACGAGACCAGGATCGACACGAGCGCGCTGAACCCGTCCTGGACTATGGAGCCGTCTATGGCGACGTGCGGCCCGTGGTCCTGTACGTCGAACCACTGGAACAACGACAGTACGAGTGCCACCGAAGCGGTCGCGACGGTGATGGTCGTCACCCATACCGTCTCTATCTGCCGACGTGCGACGGCTGAGCCCGACAAGAGCACCACGGCTCCCGCCAGCATCGCGATAACCGGGAGTATCGACAGCCAAGCGATCTTCGGAAGAGTCAGATGGGTCGACGACGCTGCGGCCACGAGAACGCTCATCGTTCGTCTCCATTCGAAAGCGAGCCGCGCACGTTGTCCGCTGAGGAGACCCGGGGCTCGAGCGAGGCATACGCGGCGACATTCGCTGTCGATGAGTTGCGACGCGAGCCTTTGACCCGTGAGTTGGCCGAGTTCGAGGATTCGGCCGATGCGCGCCCTGCCCACGGAGATCTGACCGAGGTGAGTTCAGACTTGGGAGTCGCCGGACCGAAGGTCGCAACGGCGGGTTGCCGGGTCTGCGTCTGACTCTCGACACGGTGCACCAGAAGGTTCACCGAGGGAGTGATGCGGTCGAGCACGGGCTTCGGGTAGACGCCGAGGAACACGATGAGGCCGATGAGCGGCAGCACGACGGCGCCCTCGCGCCAGCCGAGATCTGTCATCGGGCGACCCTCGGCCTCGACGGGTCGGTGCTGGAAGGCCTGCTGGTACGCCCACAATAAATACAGCGCGGCGAGCACCGTCCCGAAGGTGGCAACGACAGCCCACCAACGGTGCACGAGGAACGTCCCCGCAAGAATGAGGAATTCACCGACGAATCCGTTGAGACCGGGCAACCCGATCGAGGCCATCATCCCGACCGTGAACGCAGCCGCCAGAATCGGCGCTGACCGCTGGAGGCCGCGCAGCTCAGTTGTCTGCCACGTCCGTCGGCGCTCGTAGATCCAGCCGATGAGGAGGAAGAGGACCGCCGTGATGAGGCCGTGGTTCACCATCTGGAGAACCCCACCGGTGACGCCCTGTGTCGTAAGGGCGAACGTGCCGAGGATTATGAATCCGATCTGGGCGAGTGAGGAGTACGCGAGCAGCCGTTTCATGTCCCGCTGTACACACGCGACGACTGCGCCGTAGATGATCCCTACGACTCCTAGGGTCAGAAGCAGGGGCGCGAGATCGACGACCGCGCGAGGGAAGAGATCGAGGTCGAAGCGAACGATCCCGTAGGTGCCGAGCTTGGCCATGACTGCAGCAAGGATCACCACACCGGCGGTCGGGGACTCCGAATAGGCATCCGGAGACCACGTGTGGAACGGGAAAAGTGGCGCTTTCACGGCGAAGGCGGCCGTAAAGGCGATGAACAACAGGATCTGACTTGTCAGGTCGAAGTGCGTGTTCACGAGAGCCGTCAGGTCGAAAGTGAACCGGTGGCCCGGAACCTGCTGCGAGTGGATCACCGCGGCTGCGACGATCCCGACGAGTAGGAACGCGGAGCCGAGGAACGTGTAGATGAAGAACTTCGTTGCCGCATACGCGCGGTGGGAGTAACCCCATCCCGCGATGATGAAGTAGATGGGTACGAGTGTCAGCTCGAAGAACAGGAAGAACAGGATCAGGTCGAGGGCGACGAAGCTGCCGAGGCAACCAGCTTCCAGGATCAGCAACCACACCACGTAGGACCTCGGGTCGCGACTGACACGGGCTCCGAGCATGGCGAGGGGAAATAGAACGGCTGACATGAGGATGAGAAATACCGAGATTCCGTCCACGCCGAGATGCCAGGAGATCCCGAGCGACTGAGCCCAAACGTGCCTACTGACCATCTGGAACCCGCCGTAACCCAAGTGGAACCTCACGGCGATCGTCACCGCCAGGGCCAACGTGGCGAGCATTCCGAGCGCGCCGACGACTTCGACGACGATGCGCTGGAGACGATCTCCCAAAATCTTCGGCACCAGCCCCGCGACCACGGC
>DASPVS010000074.1:0-11223 GCA_035622235.1 Acidimicrobiales bacterium
TGCATGTAACGCCCGAAAGGCAGCAGTAGCCGCTGTCGCGGACATCACCACGGGAGTGCCATTTGAATGCTTCTCGACGCGGGCAACGAGTTCCTTTTCGCCCGTCCTTCCGTGGAAGTAGCTGCCTACCGTCCAGGCATAAATGATGGAGTGCAGTGACAATCTGGCAAGCAGATCGGTCGCCTTCTCGGGTCCGGGAGGATCGGCATATGTCTGCAAGTCAAAAAAGGGAATGCGGGCAGCGTGGAGGGAGACCCCGTCTGGGGCCATGGTCCATAGTTCTGACTCCGATACCGTATTGTCGTCGTGCGTCAGCACACCTATTCGTGCTCGCCACCCGAACCCGTCTGGCACCAAATCGCCGGCCGTCGTACTCATATGCCTCTCCTTGATCTCTGACCGTGGTTACCGTTTGAGCGCTTGGCCTGTGCGCTAGTCGAGGAATTTGCGCAATGAAGCACTGACCAGCTCAGGTGCCTCCTCAGGAAGGAAGTGGCCGGTCGGAAGTGCCTCGGTCTGGACGTCGGGTGCGTACAATTGCCAGACGCTGAGGGGATCGGCGACCGTGCTCTGGGTGCCCCACAGAACCAGAACAGGGCATTCGATCTTTTGGCGGGCTGCGGCCGTCTCGTCGTCGTGATCCAGGTCGATACCTGGGGACGAGCGGAAGTCGGCGCAGCAAGCGGCGATGGCTCGCGGGTCGCGGAAGCACCGGATGTAGTCGTCCATCACCTCAGGCTCGATGCTCGCGCCCTTACCCATGAGGTGGGCGGTCTGCTCCCGGACCCAGAAACCCGGGTCCGCGGCGATCAGGTGTTCAGGAATTCCACGCCCGGCGGGCAGGAAAAACCACTGGTAGTTCGAGAGGACCGTTGTGAGAGTCAAATGACGGAGCGAATAGTGCGTCGGCACGATGTCAAGCACCGCGAACCTGGTAACGGTACCCGGGTGGTCCAGTACTAGCCGGTGTCCGGCGCGGGCCCCGCGGTCGTGCCCGACTAGCTGGAAAGACTTGAAGCCGAGCCGGAGCATAAGGCCGACCTGGTCGTGGGCCATGGCCCGCTTGGAGTAGACGAAACCAGCGGCGTCGGGGGCGGGCTTGTCCGAGTCGCCATAGCCGCGCAGGTCTGCCAGTACAACCGTGTGGTCTTCAGCCAGAGCGGGGGCGACATGACGCCAGGTGAGGTGGCTCTGCGGATAGCCGTGCAGCATCAGCACGGGCGAGCCGGACCCGCGGATGGCACAGCTGATGATGACGTCCTCGACGTTCACGCGCCGGTACTCGAAGCCAGGGAGCGTAAGAGGTGGGGAGTTCATGGTTGAGAACGGTCTAGATCGATCAGCGCAATCCCGATATCGGGACGAAAGACTTTGTGTAATTGGGCTGGAGTCTCGGTCACGACGGCCTCCAGCGTCGGGAACACACGTCCCTCGAGCAGGTGGCCTCCGCGTGTCGTTCCGTCCGACAAGCCGAGCACCGCGTGTACGTGCAAAATGGGGCCGTCCTGACCCTCAGCAACATCTCCGATGAGCGATAGCAACTCGCACTGCTCGTCTACCGAGATGCGGCGGTAATCTCTGGACGCGCGGTCGAACCAGCCGACGATGGCGTGTTCGAAGGCGCCGACCGCAGTGATCTGCGCTGCTTCCAGCCGTTCCGAGCGGGCAAACTCGTTCAGCGCAGAGACGGCCTCGTCGCCCTGGTCGCACACTACGACGTAGGTCACGACATCCGCGTCCTCGACAACCTTGGCTTTCAATTCCTAACCTCTCGTTCTTCTGCAGTCGCTACCACGGAATGGTCGAACTGACTTGTTACTGATGTTCCCGCCCTTGCCGAGCCATCGAACCCGTAGGTAGCCCTGGCCGCCACCCTGGTCCTATGAACCAACCCGCCCGATATCGCTCGAAAGGGGCGAAGTTCACCCGCTTCCAGCAGAGTCCGCGACGGCTTCGGTGTCACATTTGATGATTGGTCGGTGTCTCTATGCAGAGAGCGATTGATCGGAGGAGAGATCATGTCCAGCAGTCCCAGGATCCCCACCGCGGAGTTGACCGGCTTGTACGGCGCGATGATCAAGCGGATGTCGCGCAAGATGTTCGGCGAGGTGCCGGAACCGGTCGGGGTGGCGTGGCACAACCGGAAGGTGCTGAACCTCTCCTTCAGCATCGGTCGTAAGGCGCAGAAGTGGGATCGGTGTGACGAGAACCTGAAGTCGTTGGCCCACATGGCGACGGCCAGCTTGGTCGGTTGCAGCTTCTGTTTGGATTTCGGCTACTTCCAAGCCCATAACGAGGGACTCGACGTTAACAAGGCGCGTGAGGTGCCCCGCTGGCGTAGGTCGGATGTCTTCACGTCGCTGGAGCGCGATGTCATGGAGTATGCAGAGGCGATGACGCAGACCCCGCCGACTGTCACGGACGATTTGTCGGCCAGGCTGCTCAAGGCGCTAGGTCCGGCCGCCCTGGTGGAGCTGACTATGTTCATCGGGCTGGCCAATCTGATGGCCCGGTCCAACGTCGCGATGGGCATCGAATCGCAGGAGTTCTCGGCCGCGTGTGACCTCGAGCCGCTCGCCCTAGCTTCGTCGGCATGACCGACGATCCCTTCGTCGCCCACCGTGGACTGCTCTTCACCGTCGCCTACGAAATGCTCGGCTCAGCGGTCGACGCAGAGGACGTTGTGCAGGAGAGCTGGCTGCGGTGGGCCAACGTGGACCACGCGGAGGTGCGCGACCCGCGGGCCTATCTGGTTCGGATCGTCACCCGGCAGGCGATGAACCGGCTCCGATCGGTATCCCGACGTCGGGAGGAGTACCTAGGGGAATGGTTGCCCGAGCCGCTGCTCACCAGTCCCGATGTGGCCGAAGACGCCGAGCTCGCCGAGAACGTTTCGATCGCGATGCTCACCGTGCTGGAGACTCTTGGTCCGGCCGAGCGGGCCGTGTTCGTCCTGCACGAGGTGTTCGAGACTCCCTATGACGAGATTGCCGAAGTCGTCGGAAAGAGTCAGGCCGCGGTCCGACAGATAGCGCACCGTGCCCGCCAGCACGTCGCCGCGCGGCGGCCGCGGATGCAGGTGGATCGGGCCCAGCAGGAGGCGACCCTGGAGAAGTTCATGGCCGCAATCTTTTCTGGGGACCTACAGGGACTGCTGGGTATCCTCGCGCCGGACATCGTTCTGATCGCCGACGGCGGGGGCCTGGTGCCCGCTGCCCGCAAGCCCATAACCGGAATCGAGAGGGTGGCGGCGTTCCTCGCCCGCGTGGTGGAGCTTCCACATCTCGAGGCGACCACTGCGTGGCTCAACGGCATGCCGGGCGCCCGGTTCGACGTCGATGGCGAAGCCACCGCGGTCAGTCTGGTGGTCGAGAACGGTCGGATCAGCCGGATCTACGCCATCCGTAACCCCCAAAAGCTGGGATGGCTGGGAAAGGTAGCGGAACTGCAGCGATGACCGGCTTCGACCAACTCCCCGTTAGGAGCAGAAACGCAATGTCTGGTGTACTCGGCCACTACTTGCGTCGGCGCGTTGTCGATCTCGGGTCGCTGTCGTTGTAGCCGGATGAAGAAATACATATCGAGTTCGAAACTTAACGGCGTTGGCCAAGGTTCCCAGCCCTCGGTGAGCCACTCGTCACGCGTTCCCGGCCACTCCGCAACCCAATCCTCCTCGGATCCTTCGACAAACGCACCCGCGGCAGATCCAACTCCAAGCGGATCCCCAAGCGCCTCCAACGTATCGGCAGAGGAAATCGTAGGAACCTCGATGCCCGCGGCTCATCCTCTGTTCAACCTATGTCGCTGCTGTGGGAGGGACCGAAGCTCCTTCGTGGTGGCAATGACTGGCGGTTGTCCGTTTCACTAGCCTTTCGCAGATGGCCCTATTCCTCGACCGACACAACGTGCCTGGAGCAAAAGCAGCCGAGATCGCTGCCGCCCACGAACTCGATCTCGCCGTCCAGGAGAAGTATCATGTCCGATATGTCACGTACTGGTTCGACGAGGACGAAGGGACGGTGTTTTGTTTAGCAGAAGGGCCAAACCGCGAGTCTCTCGTAGCCGTCCACAGAGATGCTCACGGTCTCGTGGCCGACAACATCATCGAGGTCGGGGAGGGGCCCATAAACGCCTTCATGGGAGAGTTGCCCCGACACCCACCTGGTGATGTGTACGTTGAATCTGCCCTTCGGGCGGTCGTGTTCACCGATCTTTGCGACTCAACGCAACAGACCCAGGAGCTTGGTGACGAAGGATTCATGGTCCTCCTTCGCGATCACGACGAGATCGTGCGGAGTGCCCTGCACGATCGAGCCGGTCGTGAGGTCAAACACACCGGGGACGGGATCATGGCATCGTTCGCGTCAGTATCCGCTGCGGTTGAGGCGTGCATCGACATGCAGCATCGCGCCCGTGAACGAAACAGTGAGGCGGAGCGGCCTATTCACATCCGCATCGGTATCAGCGTGGGAGAGCCTGTGACGGAGCGCGATGACCTGTTTGGGGCGACCGTCCAACTCTCTGCCCGGCTCTGCGCGATCGCACCTCGTGGTGGAATAGCCGTGTCGACTGCTGTACGCGACGTCTGTTCTGGAAAGCGCTTCGCCTTTGACTCCAAAGGGGCAGTCGAACTGAAGGGATTCTCCGAGCTGGTACCGGTCTTCGAAGTACGGATTCCAGATAGCTGACTCCATCTCCGTCAGGGTCTGCGGACCTAAGAGATCCTGGGTGAACCGCCCAGAAACGCGGAGCTGCGATTAGGCCTAACCGTAAGCGGGAACGGACCTCGACTCTGCGCGGCCCAGCCCCCTCTGGGGTATAGCGCGTCTCGGCTTTAACTTGGGAGTCATCCGATCATTGACTTGGTGAAAGGACCAGAAACATGACAGAGGTCGTCCTGTTTCACCAGTGCAGGGACTGACTAATGGAGTACGCGAGTTCGCCGGGAAGCTGAGCGCCGGTGGGCACACCGTGCATGCACCTGACCTGTTTGACGGGCAGCGAACTGCAACCATCGAGGACGGCATCGCCCACGTGAAGAGCATCGGAGATGACGAACTGAGCAGCCGCGCCGACGGAGCCGTGATTGACATGCCCGAGGGCGTTGTGTACGTCGGCTTTTCAATTGGTGCTGGCACGGCTCAGCGCTTCGCGCAGACTCGACGTGGCGCACGTGGTGCGCTGCTTTACGAAGGGTGCATGCCGATCAGCGGTGAATGGGCAATCGGGCTAGGCCGACAGGTGTCCCAGTGCAAATCCACGGCATGAACAAGGATCCGTTCTTCGGTCTCGAAGGTGACATCGACGCCGTTCGCGATCTGGTCTGGACGGTCGGACCCGATTTTGGTCAGCTGTTCGTGTATCCCGGCGACAAGCACCTGTTCACTGACAGCTCGCTCCCTTCTTATGATTCGGATCCAACCGTTCTTGTATTACAGCGTTCACAGGAGTTCCTCGACCGGGATACCTGACTGAGCGTTGAGAGCATTCTGGAGGTCCCGGAGTCGCTAGGTTGGACGTTTTGTTCGAACCGTCCGGTGCCCGCGGCACTGAGCATATTTACGCGTGGGCGAGTCGAAGGCGTGCCTGTGCGGTAGTCATCGTGGCAAATCTCGCAGGCTGATATGCCTCACGCAAGGAGCGTCGCCGTCACGACTTTCGTTGCACCTCTGGACATCGAGAATGCCTCGAATCCCAGCAGATGTCTCATATTCTGTTGAACGTTGACCAGGTGATCCGATCGTGTACACGACGATTGGCCACGACCGGGGCATTTCACGGGCGCAACGAAACCCGAACGAGCACACACTTTAAGAGGGCTGATTATTAGCGGGTCTTTGTCGAGGACAGAGCAGATTGGGAGCGGGCGATGATAGACGACAAGCAGTCGGATGGGTCAGGGTCTTGGCCCGTGAACATCGTTGAGCGGCAATTTACAAAGGTCAAGAGAGAGCATGGGTGGAAGAGGCTCTTAGCCGTCGCGGTTGTCGGAGCGGAAGTATCGCTCATTGTCGTGGTCATCGCCCTGGTCATAATCTAATCAAAGGTCATCGACCAGTGACATCGGTGAACAGTTCTTTCTGTCTCATCGTACGGTCGGGAGCATTTGTACAGGATCTTTCCGATGCTAGGCATTGTGTCTCGTTCTCGGCTTCGAAGTTCATTGCTCGGCGTCAGTCTGTGCTCGTCAGGGCACGTTCCGTCAACTCAAACGAGTTTGACTGAAGATCCTCGACTCAAGCAATAGTGAAGCGTGTCGAACAGTCATTAGTCGTAGGACAGAGATGCAGTAGGGGTGTCTTGTGACGAGGACGCCCGCCTTACCGCCTATCCCGGCGTGTTCCTGAGGCTACCGATTCCGAGAGAGGCGTTGCCATTCGAAGACGCTTTGCTGGCAGCAGTCTTTTCATCGGCCCCGTTCCCACCAATGCTGATCGCCGATCGCTCGTCTTCCTGCGGCAATGGCGGGGGATCATCGAGAAAGTCGGCTGTGGGAACGAAGAAAAGGGTGCCACTCACGGCAGTTGAGAAGTCGAGTATGCGGTCGTAGTTACCTGGCGGGTCACCGAGGAACATTCGTTTGAGCATGAGCTCGGTGACAGATGGGGAGGCTGCGTACCCGATGAAGCACGTTCCGATCTCGCCGGCCGCTAACGAGCCGAACGGCATATTCGCCCGGAGGATCTGACGTTGGGTTCCATCAGGCTCGACGATGGTGTTCAACGCGACATGAGAGTTAGAGGGTTTGACCGTGTCGTCCATCTCGACATTCGAGAGCTTGCTCCGTCCGATCACCTCCTCCTGCTGCTCGACCGTTAGGCCTTCCCAAGCGACGAGGTCATGCAAGTACCTCTGGACGATGACGTAGCTGCCTCCCGCGAAGTCCGGATCCTCGTTCCCGATTGTGACGGCCGCCTCGGCTGTGGACCCGGTGGGGTTCTCGGTTCCATCTACAAAGCCCAGAAGGTCTCGCTCGTCGAAGTACTTGAAACCATGAACCTCTTCGATCACCGTGGCGACCCCGGCTAACCGAGCCATCACCAACGATGCGAACTCCCAACACAGGTCCATGGTGGCGGCCCGGATGTGGAACAAAAGGTCACCAGGGGTGGCGATGGCCCGGTGCCGGCCGCCGTCGAGAGCCAGGAACGGGTGCAATTCTGCGGGTCGGGCTCCGACGAACAGGCGATCCCACGCTGTTGACCCCACTCCCGCCACCACCGCAAGCCCACCTTGGGGAGACCGAAAGCCCACTGTTCGCGTGAGGCCGGACAGGTCGGTCAGAAGCTCGTGGACCACCGGTTCTCCCCGGGCGTCGATCGTCAGTACAACGATGATGGCGCTGGCAGTAAGCGGGCTCAGTACAGGTTGCGTCACCGGTGGACCGGCCACTACCTCTGGATTCTGCGAAACGTTCACGTTGCTCGCTCTTCTGGGCCCTCTTCTCCGTGCCTCTGAGGCTGTAACGGGTGACTGCTTTTCGTGGGAGCTTAGGCGAGGACCCACTCGATCATCGGTCGATCGGCACGAGAGGGCTCTCGAAAAGGAACTTCTTGGACTGCATGTCGCGGAGATCGACACACGCACACACATTCACGAACGGGTGAGGACGTCGAACATCGGGCCGTCAGTGATAAAACCCCTTGCTCTTTCGACTAGGCCGGCGTCACGACACAGGTGCGAACTGCGGTCATGACAACCTCCGCCACCTCTTTGGGGTGGGAAATCATGGCAACATGCGAAGACCCCTCGATCTTGGTAATGGTGGCGCCCATGCGCTCGTAGCTGAAGCGGTGAACGCAGGGATGCCACCGCGCTTCCGTTCTACACCTTCGCGATCGTTGCCGCGATGTTTCTCGCGGTATCGCTCCGCACGAACGTCGCGACCTTGTTGGCCCTTGGCACCCTTGTGGTCACGTTGATGGTGCTCGCTGTCGGAAATGACCGCGATCACTCCGCTCTCGTGCATATTGGCGGAATCACCGGAATCATCCTTGCGGTCGAGGCGCTGTACCTGGCCCTCGCAGGGTTCTGCGAATACGTCTATGGACGAACGGTGATTCCGCTCGGACAGCTCGAACCGAAATGATTGGCGGCGAGTTCGCCGTGCTGCCAGCAGCTGCTGTTTCTTGATGCCTCCCCATTTATATAACCGGTCTCCTCGGTCAGCTTCTTGCTTCGCTTTGAGCGCAATCGGCATCGCCGGCCCCCCGCGATACACAAGCGGTGCAACCGAGATTTTTCTGAGAAGTCTGTAACGCTGGGGGAGGTCGGATCGTTCACCTCACTAGCGCTCACGGACGTAATGGCGAGATCAAGGTGGGTGATGATGCTTCGCTCTGTGTTGTCTTTGCTGAACGTTCCTGGCCGAAGGGCGATCATGGCCGGGGTGGTGATGGTCCTGTGCCTGGCGACCGACAGTGCCATAGCATCACAACCCGCAAGTGCTTTGGCTCCCTCGGCCGTCGATACGTCAGCCACTGCTGGGGTGATGACCGGGATCTCGTGCCCCACCACCAAGTTCTGCATGGCCGTCGACCTGGCCGGGAACGCTGTGGTGGACCAGTCCTCGGTGTGGAACGTCAACACCATCGACTCCAGTCCTCTGCAAGCAGTGTCGTGCGTCAGCGCCACGTTCTGCGTGGCCGTGGACCAGGCTGGTAATGCGCTTACGTATAACGGTTCGACGTGGACGACCACGAACATCGACCCTGGAAATGTCCTCGACGCGGTGTCGTGCGCCACCACCAAGTTCTGCGCGGCCGCTGACACCGCGGGCAACGTCCTTCTGTACAAGTCGTCGACTTGGACCTCCCGCCTGGTCGATCCGGGTCAAAGCATCGACGCCGTTTCGTGTCCAAGCTCCAAAGCCTGTGCTGCAGTGGACTCGTCTGGCGCCATTCTGCTCTACGGGTCGTCTACCTGGAAAAAGGCTTCGATCGACGGGTCGACGTCACTGTACGGCCTCTCTTGCGAAGGCAGCTCCTTCTGCGCCGCGGTGGACGACGACGGCCACGCCCTCACGCCGAACGGCACCGGGACCAGCCGGTGGGCCACCCCCGAGATCGACGCGGCGAGCTTGGTCCAACTGGACGGCGTGTCGTGCACGAGCTCGACGTTCTGTGTGGCCGTGGACAACTCCGGCGGGGTCTCCCTCTACAACGGCAGCACGTGGTCCGGCTCATCGATCGACGGCTCGAACGAAATTGACGCCATATCGTGTCAGAGCACGACATTTTGCGTGGCCGTCGACGATGCGGGCGACGCCTTCAGCTATAACGGCTCGATGTGGTCGGAGTCTAAGGTCGACAAGGTCCTGTCTGGCATCTCGTGCGTCAACACTGGCGGATCCTCCTCGTTCTGCGGCGCCGTCGGCCAAAACGGCTACCTGTACACGACCTCGAACGAATGGGCCACGGTGACGTCGGATCTCATCTCAAACGGCGACAAGTTGAACGACGTTTCGTGCACCAGTCCAACTTTCTGTGTCACAGTGGCCCAAAACGGCCAGGGGACCGTCTGGACGGGGAGCGGGAGTGGTACCACGATCAACGTCGATACCAAACCGCTCGATGCCGTGTCGTGCGTCACGATCAGCTCGGTCAACGAGTGCTGGACGGTCGATGACGATGGGGACGTAACCGAGTACAACGGTACGAGCTGGGGATCGCCCACCGCCATCGACGGGACCCACGCCCTCAAGGACATCTCTTGCGTCACCGACGGGACGAACCCCTACTGCACAGCAACCGACAGCGCCGGGAACATCGTGGTATATGCCAACTCGACTTGGGGGTCGCCGGACAACATCGACTCCACGTTCGATCTGATCTCGGCGTCGTGTTCGTCGCCAAGCGTTTGCGACGTCAATGACAGCAACGGAGTCGTCTACGAGACGTCGAACGACTGGGCGACCTATTCGACATTGCACGTCCTCAGTGCGATGGGACAGATGTCGTGCTACAACACCACCGATTGCCAGGCGCTGGACACGACCAAGGTGTACTACACGACCAACCAGTGGTCGACCGATACGGACGTCAAGGTTGACATCCGCAGCATGAAGGACATCTCGTGCTACGGCCCGACCAACTGCTCCGCTGTCGACGTCGGAGGCTATGCCGTAATCTCCGACAACGACTGGCACAGCACGACTACCGTCGACATCGAGTCGTGACCGGCGCGTTGGTCTCATTCTCCGTCAGATAGCGCCTCGTCCGCCTGGGGGGCGGAGATCCGTTCGAAAGGAGCGACAATGTCCAGATTCCTTCGTCGAGGGACCATCGTCCTCGCCGCGATCTTCGTCCTGGCCGGATCAGCGACTACGGCGCTCGGTACGGCAACCACTGCTACCGCCGACTCGCAGACAACATTCCAGCATTATCTTTGTTACAACGCGGTCGCACCCCGAGGCTTCTCGATCCCGGCGGGCGTGGAGCTCATCAACAGCTTCTCCCCCGATGGCTTCGTGCCGACGTTCGGAGTGGCCTGGTATCAATGCAACCCGGCCGCTAAGACGGTGCCGGGGGCGTCTTTCCCGATCACCAATCCGAGGTGGCATTACCTCTGTTTCGGCATTACCGCTGACCAGCCCTCAAACCTGGTCACCGTGACGAACCAGTTCGGCTCGGCGGAGCTGACGACGACGTCACCAAACGACTTCTGTGCTCCGTCGTGGACGGGGCTCTTCAAGACGCCGGACAATAAACAGAACGAACCGGCTGATGCTGACCACTACACCTGCTATCCGGTCACTTATTCCGGAAGTGGAACCTACTCCCCACCCTCCCCGGTGCAGGTGGCGGACAAGTTCACGCCCCCCAACACCTCGACGACGGTGACGGTGGGGGATCCGGAGGAGTTGTGCATCCCAACCGAGAAGATCCTCCCAACGGGGGGGTCCTACCCGATCAACAACCCCAACCTCAACTACCTGTGCTTTGGCGTCAGTCAGACCCCCATCAAGAATCGCGTCTTCGATCAGAACCAGTTCGGTCGAGGAGCGGTGGCCATCCGACCCACCCAGTGGTTGTGCCTCCCATCGACGGTGAGCCCGGCCGGAGGCGGTTGACCTGAGCCGTGCGTGCCGAGGTGCACGGGAGCGGGTACCCGTGCAACCTTCAGCCGAGCGGTTCGGCTAGGGCAACGATGATGCCCTCGGGGCCCCGCACGTAACAGAGCCGATAGCTGTCCTCGTACTGTTCCAGCTCACCAACGAGTTCC